>NZ_JAKKRV010000030.1:0-24837 GCF_025653985.1 Shewanella sp. SM69 | reverse complement strand
ACAGTTCTACTTCCGTACAACTGACGTAACCGGTACTATCGAACTGCCAGAAGGCGTAGAGATGGTAATGCCTGGCGACAACATCAAAATGGTAGTGACTCTGATTTGCCCAATCGCGATGGACGAAGGTTTACGCTTCGCAATCCGTGAAGGTGGTCGTACAGTTGGTGCTGGTGTAGTAGCTAAAATCATCGCTTAATTGCGATAGAAATTAGTTTGAAAAGGAAGCTTCGGCTTCCTTTTTTGTTTGAGGGCTGGTTTTATTCACAAATTTGTGTAAAATGCTCGCCACTCTGAAGTTAAATAGTTATTTGATGACTATTTACACAGCGGGCTTGATATCCGGATTTAGATAGGTATAATGGCCCCCTCGTCGACTTAGGTTGACGAATTAAATGATTAGTCGCTGAAGTTAATCATTATCATAGCGGCTCCGATTGGGAGTCGAACGGTTAAATCATCTCGCTCTGCTTTTCTATATTGAAGAAGCTAGAGGGTGATTTTTTATATGTCCATTTTAGGAGCTCTGGTCAATGCAGAACCAAAGAATCCGTATCCGCTTAAAGGGATTTGATCATCGCTTAATTGATCAGTCTACAGCGGAAATCGTTGAAACTGCTAAGCGTACAGGCGCGCAGGTTCGTGGTCCAATTCCACTACCTACTCGCAAAGAGCGTTATACCATTTTGATCTCTCCGCACGTTAATAAAGATGCTCGTGACCAGTACGAATTACGTACACACAAGCGCCTGGTTGACATCGTAGAGCCAACTGAAAAGACTGTTGACGCGTTAATGCGTTTAGATCTTGCGGCTGGTGTCGACGTACAGATTAGCTTGGGTTAATTGAGATCCTAGTAAGAAGAGGTTTGAGAGATGGCTATCGGTCTTATTGGTCGTAAAGTTGGTATGACTCGCATCTTCACTGAAGATGGTGTTTCAATACCAGTTACTGTAATTGAAGTTGCAGGCAACCGTGTTACTCAAGTGAAAACTTTAGAAACTGACGGCTACCGTGCACTTCAAGTTACAACTGGCACCAAAAAAGCCAATCGCATCACTAAACCAGAAGCAGGTCACTTTGCCAAGAGCGGCGTTGAAGCCGGTCGTGGTTTGTGGGAAATGCGTTTGGTAGACGGTGAAGGCGAGGGCATTGAAGTTGGTGCTGAGCTAAATGTTGATATTTTCGCAGACGTAGCGAAAGTTGATGTTACTGGTCAATCAAAAGGTAAAGGCTTCCAAGGCGGCGTTAAGCGTTGGAACTTCCGTACTCAAGATATGACTCACGGTAACTCTTTGTCGCACCGCTCGAATGGTTCTATCGGTCAGAACCAAACGCCTGGTCGCGTATTCAAAGGCAAAAAAATGTCAGGCCATATGGGTGCCGAGCGTGTTACTACTCAAAATCTAGTTGTTGTTCGTGTAGATGTTGAGCGTAACCTGCTACTAGTCCGTGGCGCTGTTCCTGGCGCTACCAATGGCGACTTGATTATCAAGCCTGCCGTTAAAGCTTAAGGTCTGAGGAGATAGTAATGGAATTGGTATTGAAAGACGCGCAAAGCGCTCTTGAAGTTTCCGAAACTACCTTCGGCCGTGACTTTAACGAGGCACTGGTTCATCAGGTAGTTGTAGCATACGCTGCAAACGCGCGTCAGGGCACTCGTGCTCAAAAGACTCGTGCGGAAGTAACTGGCTCAGGCAAAAAGCCTTGGCGCCAAAAAGGAACTGGCCGTGCTCGTGCTGGTTCTGTTAAAGGCCCAATCTGGCGTGGCGGTGGCGTAACATTCGCTGCTAAAACCCAAGATCACAGCCAAAAAGTTAACAAAAAGATGTACCGCGGCGCGCTGAGAAGCATTCTGTCTGAATTGGTACGTCAAGAGCGTTTGGTTATTGTTGAATCTTTCGGTGTTGAAGCTCCTAAAACTAAAGAGCTGAAAGCTAAATTGAAAGCAATGAACCTTGAAGACGTTCTGATTGTGACTGCAGAAGTTGATGAGAACTTATTCTTAGCAGCTCGTAACCTGTACAAGGTTGACGTTCGTGATGTAGCGGGTCTAGACCCAGTGAGTCTGATCGCCTTCAACACTGTGCTTGTGACTGCTGACGCAGTGAAGCAAATCGAGGAGATGCTAGCATGATGATCCGCGAAGAACGTTTGCTAAAAGTTATTCTCGCTCCACATATCTCTGAAAAGAGCACTGTGAACGCTGAGAAGCACAACACTGTTGTTTTCCGCGTAGCTATCGATGCAACTAAAGCTGAAATTAAAGCTGCTGTTGCCAAGCTATTTGAAGTTGAAGTTGATTCAGTTCGCACTTTAGTGAGCAAAGGCAAAACTAAACGCACTGGTGGCCGTACTGGTCGTCGTAGCGATTGGAAAAAAGCCTATGTGACTCTAGCTGCTGGTGCTGACATCGATTTCGTCGGCGGCGCTGAGTAAGCAAAGGAGAATTATCATGGCAGTTATTAAGTGTAAGCCAACCTCTCCAGGTCGTCGCCACGTAGTTAAAGTGGTGAACACTGACCTGCACAAGGGTAAACCTTTTGCTGGCTTGTTGGCGAAAAAATCTAAAAGTGGTGGCCGTAACAATACTGGCCGTATCACTGTCCGTCACGTAGGTGGTGGTCATAAGCAGCATTATCGTCTAATCGACTTCAAACGCGATAAAGATGGTATCCCTGCAAAGATTGAGCGTCTGGAATACGATCCAAACCGTACTGCTAACATCGCGTTAGTATTGTATGCGGATGGTGAGCGTCGTTATATTCTTGCTGCCAAAGGCATGCAAGCTGGCGATAAGATCCAGTCTGGTGTTGCTGCCGAGATCAAAACCGGTAACGCTATGCCACTGCGCAACATCCCAGTAGGTTCTGTAGTTCACGCAGTTGAAATGAAGCCTGGTAAAGGTGCTCAGATCGCTCGTTCTGCAGGTGCTTATGTACAAGTTGTTGCTCGTGATGGCGCATATGCCACTCTACGTCTTCGCTCTGGCGAAATGCGTAAAGTGCCAGTTGATTGCCGCGCGACATTTGGTGAAGTTGGTAATGCCGAACACATGCTACGCCAGTTAGGTAAAGCAGGTGCTAAGCGCTGGAGAGGCATACGTCCTACAGTGCGTGGTGTTGCAATGAACCCAGTAGACCATCCACACGGTGGTGGTGAAGGCCGTACTTCTGGTGGTCGTCACCCAGTGACTCCATGGGGTGTGCCAACTAAGGGTTATAAAACTCGTAGTAACAAGCGCACTGACAAGTACATCGTACGTCGTCGTAATAAATAGTAAGAGGATTCGCCATGCCACGTTCTCTCAAGAAAGGTCCCTTCATTGACCTGCACTTGCTGAAGAAGGTAGAGAAAGCGATGGAAGCCGGTGACAAAAAGCCTATTAAGACTTGGTCACGTCGCTCTATGATCATTCCAAATATGATTGGTTTGACCATCGCTGTCCATAATGGTCGTCAGCACGTTCCTGTGTTCGTAACTGACGAAATGATCGGCCACAAACTTGGTGAATTTTCACCAACTCGCACTTATCGCGGCCATGCTGCAGATAAGAAAGCGAAGAAGCGTTAATACGGGAGGAATAAGATGGAAGTTTTAGCTAAACATCGTTTTGCCCGTACGTCTGCGCAGAAGGCCCGTCTGGTTGCTGATCAAATTCGTGGATTGCCTGTTGCTAAGGCCCTCGAAATTTTGACTTTCAGCCCCAAGAAAGCCGCCGTACTGGTTAAAAAAGTACTTGACTCAGCTATCGCAAACGCCGAACACAACGAAGGCGCGGATATTGATGAGCTTAAAGTCGGAGCCGTCTTCGTAGATGAAGGCCCAACTATGAAGCGTATCATGCCACGTGCTAAAGGCCGCGCTGATCGTATCATGAAGCGTACCAGCCACATTACTGTGGTTGTATCAGATCGCTAGGAGAGAGCAATGGGACAGAAAGTACATCCTAATGGTATCCGTCTGGGTATCACCAAGCCTTGGATCTCTACCTGGTACGCAGATAAATCAGATTACGCAAGTAACCTGAACAGCGACTGGGAAGTGCGTAAGTTTCTTGTAGAGAAATTACAAGCTGCTTCAGTATCTAAGATTGTTATCGAGCGTCCAGCGAAAAGCATCCGCGTTACCATTCACACTGCCCGTCCAGGTGTTGTGATCGGTAAGAAAGGTGAAGACGTTGAAGTATTGCGTGCTGCAGTGTCAAAACTTGCTGGCACTCCTGCTCAAATTAACATCGCTGAGATCCGTAAACCTGAGCTAGATGCCAAGTTAGTTGCTGACTCTATTGCACAGCAATTAGAGCGTCGCGTAATGTTCCGTCGTGCTATGAAGCGCGCAGTTCAAAACGCAATGCGTATTGGTGCTCAAGGTATCAAAGTACAAGTTAGTGGCCGTTTAGGCGGAGCTGAGATTGCGCGCGATGAGTGGTATCGTGAAGGTCGTGTACCTTTACATACTTTGCGTGCTGATATCGACTATTCTACATCTGAAAGTCACACCCAATACGGTGTGATTGGCGTTAAAGTTTGGATCTTCAAAGGTGAAGTTCTAGACGGAATGCTGCCACAGATTGAAGAGCCGAAGCAGCAGCAACCTAAGCGCAAGCCTCGTGGTAAATAGGAGAGCCGGCAATGCTGCAACCTAAACGTATGAAGTTTCGCAAGATGTTCAAAGGCCGCAACCGCGGTCTAGCGAACGGTACCGAAGTTAGCTTTGGTACTTTTGGTCTGAAAGCAGTCGGCCGTGGCCGTTTAACTGCACGTCAGATCGAATCTGCACGTCGTGCCATGACACGTCACATTAAGCGTCAGGGACAAATTTGGATTCGAGTTTTCCCGGACAAGCCGATTACCTCTAAGCCTCTTGAAGTGCGTATGGGTAAAGGTAAAGGTAACGTTGAATACTGGGTATGTCAGATTCAACCTGGTAAGGTTCTTTATGAGATGAATGGTGTTTCTGAAGTGATCGCTCGTGAAGCGTTTGCTTTGGCTGCTGCCAAGCTTCCAATTAAGACTACCTTCGTAACTAAGACGGTGATGTAATGAAAGCGAGCGAACTGAGAGAAAAGAGCGTTGAAGAACTGAACGCTGAACTACTTGGTCTGCTGCGTGAGCAGTTCAACCTGCGTATGCAACACGCCACTGGTCAGTTGACTCAGACTAATCAACTGAAATTGGTGCGCCGTAACATTGCGCGCGTTAAGACCATTATTACTTCTAAGGCGGGTGCATAATGTCTGATAAAATCCGTACTTTGCAGGGTCGTGTAACTAGCAACAAAATGGACAAGTCCATTACTGTTGCTATCGAACGCCAAGTGAAACACCCAATTTATGGGAAATACATTAAGCGTACGACAAAGATCCATGCACATGACGAAACGAATCAGTGCAATGAAGGCGATTTAGTAGCGATTCGCGAATGTCGTCCTTTGTCTAAGACTAAGTCTTGGACCCTGGTTGAAGTAGTATCAAAGGCCTAAGTTAATTAGGTATTTAGGTAAACGGCTCCAGAATGTGGGGCCGTTTGTTTTTTAATACTATACATTCCACTTTTATGGTGTTATATTTGCGCGCCATTTTTGACTAAATTAATAGCAAAAATGAGTGTTTTTATTGTCCCATAGTGGGAATTGTGTAGTAACGATAGCGGAGCACTTAAAATGATCCAAATGCAATCGACTCTTGACGTTGCTTGTAACAGCGGCGCACGCAGAGTTCAGTGTATTAAGGTCTTGGGTGGCTCTCATCGTCGTTATGCCGGTATCGGCGACATCATCAAAGTTTCTGTTAAAGAAGCGATTCCTCGCGCTAAAGCGAAGAAAGGCGATGTGTATAACGCGGTGGTAGTCCGTACTAAGAAAGGCGTACGTCGTCCAGACGGTTCTGTCATTCGCTTCGATCGGAATGCAGCTGTTCTTTTGAACAACAACCTGCAGCCGATTGGTACTCGTATCTTTGGACCAGTGACACGTGAATTGCGTAATGAGCAATTTATGAAAATTGTCTCGCTGGCACCAGAAGTACTGTAAGGAGCTTCAAAATGGCAGCTAAAATACGTCGTGAAGACGAAGTGATTGTATTAGCAGGTAAAGACAAGGGTAAACGTGCAAAAGTTTCTCAAGTCCTTCCTACTGGTAAATTGATTGTTGAAGGCATCAATCTTGTCAAAAAACACCAAAAGCCAAACCCACAATTGGGCGTAGCTGGCGGTATTGTTGAGAAAGAAGCACCGATACAAGCATCAAATGTAGCGATTTTCAACTCTGCCACTGGCAAAGCTGATCGCGTTGGTTTCCGCTTTGAAGACGGCAAAAAAGTTCGTTTCTTCAAATCGAACAGTGAACTCGTTAAGTAATTGGAGTAAACGATGGCGAAACTGCATGATAAATACCAAGAGACTGTTGTCGCTGAACTTGCTAAAAAGTTCGGTTATACCAGTGTCATGCAAGTCCCTCGGATTGAGAAAATCACCCTGAACATGGGTGTTGGCGAAGCTGTTGCAGACAAGAAAATCATGGACCATGCTGTCCGTGATATGACTGCAATCGCTGGTCAAAAGCCAGTTGTGACTGTAGCTCGTAAGTCAGTTGCTGGTTTTAAAATCCGTGAAGGCTACCCTATTGGCTGTAAAGTGACCCTACGCGGTGAGCGTATGTGGGAATTCTTAGAGCGTTTAGTCGATATCGCAATCCCACGTATTCGTGACTTCCGTGGCTTAAGCGCTAAAGCGTTTGACGGCCGTGGTAACTACGCAATGGGCGTGCGTGAGCAGATCATCTTCCCAGAAATCGATTACGATAAAATCGATAAGATTCGTGGTATGGATATTGTTATCACTACTACTGCGAAGAATGATGAAGAAGGTCGTGCTTTGTTAGACGCTTTTAACTTCCCATTCAAGAAATAAGGGTAGCGTAATGGCAAAAACATCAATGAAAGCACGTGAAGCTAAACGTGCACAGCTCGTGGCCAAGTACGCTGAAAAGCGTGCGGCTCTTAAGACTATCATTGCAAGTCCAGCTTCTTCTGACGAAGATCGTTGGGATGCGGTTCTTAAGCTGCAAGCTCTACCACGTGATTCCAGCGCTGCGCGTCAACGCAATCGTTGTAATCAAACTGGTCGCCCTCATGGCTTCTTACGTAAATTCGGCTTAAGCCGTATCAAATTACGTGAAGCAACCATGCGTGGTGAAGTTCCTGGCCTGCGTAAGGCCAGCTGGTAAGCACTTGTCACGGAGTAAGCTAATATGAGCATGCAAGATCCTATTGCGGATATGTTAACCCGTATTCGTAACGGCCAAGCTGCTAACCACGTATCAGTGAAGATGCCTTCAGCTAAGTTGAAAGTCGCAATTGCGAAACTACTTAAAGATGAAGGTTATATTGCTGATTACGCCGTAGCAGATGAAGCCAAGCCTGAACTGGAAGTTACTTTAAAGTATTTCCAAGGCCAACCAGTCGTTGAGACTATCCAGCGTGTAAGTCGCCCTGGTCTTCGTATTTACAAAGGTAAAAACGAACTTCCAAAGGTGATGGGCGGTCTGGGTGTCGCAATTGTGTCCACTTCTAAAGGCTTGATGACTGATCGTGCCGCCCGCCTTGCAGGCATGGGTGGCGAGGTTATCTGCTACGTAGCTTAAGGAGCTAGGAATGTCTCGTGTAGCAAAAGCACCAGTATCTATTCCAGCTGGCGTAGAGGTGACCTTGAACGAACAGACCCTTACCGTCAAAGGCGGAAAAGGTAGTCTGACTCGAGTGATCAACAATGCGGTCAATGTTGTTATTGAAGCCGGCGTAGTTAAGTTCCTCCCTGTTGAAGGCGTTGTTAACGCTTGGGCACAGGCTGGTACAACTCGTGCATTAGTAAACAACATGGTTGTTGGTGTATCTCAAGGTTTTGAGCGTAAGTTAAAGTTAGTTGGCGTTGGTTACCGTGCGAAACTCGTCGGTGCTGATATTGACCTTACTTTAGGTTTCTCTCATCCGTTAGTACACAAACTGCCCGCAGGCGTTACTGCAGAGTGCCCTAGCCAAACTGACATCGTCCTACGTGGCGTTGATAAACAGTTAATTGGCCAAGTCGCTGCTGAGATTCGCGGATACCGTCCACCAGAGCCATACAAAGGCAAAGGTGTTCGCTATGACGACGAAGTAGTACGCCGTAAAGAGGCTAAGAAGAAGTAGGTAACGCGATATGGATAAGAAAACATCTCGCTTACGTCGCGCTACTCGCGCTCGTAAGAAGATCCAAGAGCTGGGCGTGAACCGTCTGGTTGTACATCGTACACCGCGTCACATTTATGCTCAGGTGATCAATCCTGAAGCTCAGGTGTTGGCAGCTGCTTCAACCGTAGAAAAAGCGGTTAAAGAGCTACTGAAGAGTACCGGTAACGTAGACGCAGCGAAAGCAGTAGGTAAATTTGTTGCTGAGCGCGCGATCGAAAAAGGCGTAACTTCAGTTGCGTTCGATCGTTCTGGTTTCAAGTATCACGGTCGTGTAGCTGCTTTAGCAGATGCAGCTCGTGAAGCTGGCCTGAAGTTCTAAGGGGTTATAAAATGGCTAAATTAGAAGCTCAGCAAAAAGACGATCTGCAAGAGAAATTAATTGCAGTTAATCGTGTTTCTAAAGTAGTTAAGGGCGGTCGTATCTTTAGCTTCACAGCACTGACAGTAGTGGGTGACGGTAACGGTAAGATTGGCTATGGCTATGGCAAAGCACGTGAAGTTCCAGCCGCGATTCAAAAAGCGATGGAAAAAGCTCGTCGTAACATTGTGACCGTTGAGTTGAATGCAGGTACTCTGCATCACCCAGTTAAAGGTCGTCATACTGGTTCTCTTGTGTACATGCAACCTGCATCACAAGGTACTGGTATTATTGCCGGTGGCGCAATGCGTGCCGTATTGGAAGTAGCAGGCGTGCATAACGTTCTGTCAAAAGCATACGGTTCTACTAACCCGATCAACATCGTTCGCGCGACTGTCGATGCTTTGGTGCACATGAAGTCACCTTCGCAAATCGCAGCTAAGCGTGGCCTGAATGTTGACGAAATTCGGGGGTAATGCACCATGGCAACTAAAACTGTAAAAGTTACTCAAACTAAAAGCGGTATCGGTCGTTTACCGAAGCACCGTGCAACCCTAACGGGTCTTGGTTTGCGTCGCATTGGTCATACTGTTGAATTAGAAGATACTCCTTCTGTTCGCGGTATGATCAACAAGGTCTACTACATGGTTAAGGTGGAGGATTAATAGATGCGTTTAAATACTCTATCTCCAGCTGCAGGCTCTAAGCATGCACCAAAGCGTGTAGGCCGTGGTATGGGCTCAGGTCTAGGTAAAACAGCGGGTCGTGGTCATAAAGGCCAAAAGTCTCGCTCTGGTGGCGGTGTACGCCCAGGATTCGAAGGTGGTCAAATGCCACTGAAAATCCGTTTACCTAAATTTGGTTTTACCTCGCGTCGCGCTATGGTAACAGCTGAAGTTCGTGTACTCGAACTGGCAAAAGTTAACGGTGATGTTATCGACTTAAACGCTCTGAAAGATGCGAACGTAATAACTCGCAACATCCAGTTTGCGAAAATTGTTCTTTCAGGTACCATTGAGCGCCCTGTGACTGTTAAAGGTCTGAAGGTAACCAAAGGTGCACGTGCAGCTATTGAAGCTGCCGGCGGTAAGATCGAGGAATAATACGTCGATGGCAAAACCAGGACTTGATTTAAAAAGCGCGAAAGGTGGACTTTCAGAATTGAAAGCTCGCCTCCTGTTCGTGATTGGTGCGATTATCGTCTTTAGAGCCGGTTCGTTTGTGCCAATTCCTGGTATTGACGCAGCTGTATTAGCAGAGCTGTTTGCTCAGCAAAGTGGAACCATCCTTGGCATGTTTAACATGTTCTCGGGTGGTGCCCTTGAGCGTGCCTCTATCTTTGCATTAGGTATTATGCCGTACATTTCGGCATCGATTATCATGCAACTGTTGACTGTCGTACATCCTGCACTCGCTGAATTGAAAAAGGAAGGCGAATCAGGACGTAAGAAAATCAGTCAATATACCAGATGGGGTACCTTAGTGCTGGGTACATTCCAGTCGGTCGGTATTGCAACCGGGTTACCAAATTTAGTGCCAGGCCTTGTGGTCAACATTGGATTTGGATTCTACTTTGTTGCGGTTGTGAGCTTAGTAACAGGAACTATGTTCCTTATGTGGCTAGGTGAGCAAATTACCGAACGTGGTATAGGTAATGGTATCTCGATTTTGATTTTCGCAGGTATTGTTGCTGGATTACCTTCCGCTATCGGCCAAACGGCTGAGCAGGCGCGTCAAGGTGACTTGAATGTGTTAGTATTGTTGTTGCTCGCGGTAATTGTGTTTGCAGTGACTTATTTTGTAGTGTTTGTGGAACGTGGTCAGCGTCGTATCGTCGTTAACTATGCCAAGCGTCAGCAAGGCCGTAAGGTGTTCGCTGCGCAAAGTACCCATCTACCGCTGAAAATAAACATGGCAGGTGTTATTCCGCCAATTTTTGCGTCAAGCATCATTTTGTTTCCTGGAACACTGGCTCAGTGGTTCGGTCAAAATGAGTCCATGTCATGGTTAAGTGATTTTTCACTTGCTGTGTCACCTGGCCAACCGCTTTACTCATTATTATATGCAACAGCGATTATCTTTTTCTGTTTCTTCTATACTGCGTTGGTGTTTAACCCACGTGAAACAGCAGATAACTTGAAGAAGAGTGGTGCATTCATCCCTGGGATCCGTCCTGGAGAACAGACTTCGCGTTACATTGATAAAGTTATGACCCGTTTGACATTGGCAGGCGCGTTATACATAACCTTTATCTGCTTAATTCCGGAGTTCATGTTAATTGCGTGGAAAGTACAGTTTTATTTCGGCGGTACTTCACTACTAATTATGGTAGTCGTAATCATGGACTTCATGGCTCAGGTTCAGACGCATATGATGTCTCATCAGTATGAGTCTGTGATGAAGAAAGCTAACCTAGTTAACAAAGCGAATTTAGATCGCTTTGGTCGCTAAGTAGCTTTACGGAGTGATGAAATGAAAGTTCGAGCTTCCGTGAAGAAGATCTGCCGTAACTGCAAGATCGTCAAGCGTAGTGGCGTTGTACGCGTTATCTGTGTTGAACCAAAACACAAACAGCGTCAAGGCTAAAAAGTAATTTGTTCAGCCCATGAATTGGGCTGAACAAAATTTTGTTTGCAAATCTGTCGACTGTCGAGTATCCTTTCGGGCTTTTCGCAGTTGGCCTTTAACTTTAAGGAGTGCATAGTGGCCCGTATCGCTGGCATTAACATTCCTGATCAAAAGCATACAGTCATCGCATTGACTGCAATTTTCGGCATCGGCCGTACTCGCGCTAGAGCAATCTGCGCGGCTACAGCAATCGCTGAAACTGCTAAGATCAAGGAATTGAGCGAAGCTCAAATAGACACACTACGCGAAGAAGTCGCCAAATACCTAGTAGAAGGTGACTTACGTCGTGAGATTTCAATGAACATCAAGCGTCTTATGGATCTTGGTTGTTATCGTGGTCTCCGCCATCGCCGTAGCCTGCCTCTCCGTGGGCAACGTACTAAGACCAATGCGCGTACGCGTAAAGGTCCACGTAAACCTATTAGAAAGTAACGGGAAGGTAAAGCAATGGCTAAAGTTCCGTCACGTTCTCCGCGTAAGCGCGTACGTAAACAGGTTGCAGATGGCATGGCTCATATCCATGCTTCTTTCAACAACACTATTGTCACCATTACAGATCGTCAAGGTAATGCGTTGTCATGGGCTACTTCAGGTGGTTCAGGTTTCCGTGGTTCACGTAAATCTACTCCATTTGCTGCACAGGTGGCTGCTGAGCGTGCAGGTGCTGCTGCTCAAGACTACGGTTTAAAAAACCTTGAAGTGTTTGTGAAGGGTCCAGGTCCAGGTCGTGAGTCAGCCATTCGTGCGCTGAACGCTGTTGGTTATAAAATTACCAACATTACCGATGTGACGCCGATCCCTCATAATGGTTGTCGTCCTCCTAAAAAGCGTCGTGTATAACGCCGTTTCATTAGGATAGTTGGAGAAAGATCATGGCAAGATACTTGGGTCCCAAGCTCAAGCTCAGCCGCCGAGAAGGTACAGACCTTTTCTTAAAAAGCGGTGTGAGAGCAATCGATTCAAAGTGTAAACTGGAAACTGCACCTGGACAACATGGCGCTCGTAAGCCACGTTTGTCAGAGTACGGTACTCAGTTACGCGAAAAACAAAAAGTTCGTCGTATTTACGGTGTGTTAGAAAAACAATTCCGTAACTATTACAAAGATGCTGCACGTACTAAAGGCAACACAGGTGAAAACCTGCTTCAGCTTTTAGAAACCCGTCTTGATAACGTTGTTTATCGTATGGGCTTCGGTGCAACTCGTGCAGAATCACGTCAGCTAGTAAGCCATAAATCTATTATGGTTAACGGTCGTGTTGTTAACATTCCATCATTCAAAGTGTCTGCGAATGATGTTGTGAGCATCCGCGAGAAGTCACGTACTCAAGCTCGTATTAAAGCGGCTTTAGAAGTGGCAGCTCAACGCGAGAAGCCTACATGGGTTGAAGTCGACAACGCGAAAATGGAAGGTGCTTTCAAGCGCGTTCCAGAACGTAGCGATTTGTCTGCGGAAATTAACGAACAGCTGATCGTCGAGCTTTACTCTAAGTAAGGCTAACAAACAAGAGAGGACACAATGCAGGGTTCTGTTACAGAATTTCTTAAACCGCGTCTCGTTGATATCGAGCAGGTTAACTCAACACGTGCCAAGGTTACATTGGAACCACTTGAGCGTGGTTTCGGCCACACTTTAGGTAACGCGTTGCGTCGCATCCTATTGTCGTCTATGCCCGGCTGCGCGGTTACCGAAGTCGAGATTGACGGTGTACTGCACGAATACAGCAGTAAGGAAGGCGTTCAAGAAGATATCCTTGAGATCTTGTTAAACCTGAAAGGGTTAGCAGTGACCATCGAGGGTAAAGACGAGGCTATGCTTACGTTGAGCAAGTCCGGCGCAGGCCCTGTCATCGCAGCAGATATCACGCATGATGGTGATGTCACTATCGTGAATCCTGATCATATTATCTGTCATCTGACAGGTAACAATGATATCAGCATGCGTATTCGCGTTGAGCGTGGTCGTGGTTATGTACCAGCATCTGCTCGTGCACAGACCGAAGACGATGATCGCCCAATCGGCCGCTTGCTGGTTGATGCTTCTTTCTCGCCAGTTGCACGTATTGCCTACAATGTAGAAGCAGCACGTGTAGAACAGCGTACTGACTTAGATAAACTCGTTATTGATATGACCACAAACGGTACTATCGATCCTGAGGAAGCTATCCGTCGTTCTGCAACTATTCTGGCTGAACAGCTAGATGCGTTTGTAGAGTTACGTGACGTGACTGAGCCAGAGCTGAAAGAAGAGAAACCGGAATTCGATCCGATTCTGCTGCGTCCTGTCGACGATTTAGAGCTAACTGTACGTTCGGCTAACTGCTTGAAAGCCGAAGCGATTCATTACATCGGAGATCTGGTACAGCGCACTGAAGTTGAGTTGCTGAAAACCCCGAACTTAGGTAAGAAATCTCTTACTGAAATTAAGGATGTTTTAGCTTCTCGCGGACTGTCGTTAGGTATGCGTTTGGAAAACTGGCCTCCAGCTAGTTTAGCAGACGACCTATAAGTCTCAGGTTTGTACAGATTTAGGTTATAAGGATTAGGTCATGCGCCATCGTAAGAGTGGTCGTCAACTAAACCGTAACAGCAGTCATCGCCAAGCCATGTTTCGCAACATGGCCGGTTCACTAGTTCGTCATGAGATCATCAAGACAACTGTGGCTAAAGCGAAAGAACTGCGTCGCGTAGTTGAGCCTCTGATAACACTTGCTAAGAGTGACAGCGTTGCAAACCGTCGTTTAGCGTTTGCACGTACTCGCGACGCTGAAGTCGTTGGTAAGTTATTTACTGAGTTGGGTCCACGTTACCAGGAACGTCCTGGTGGCTATACCCGTATCCTTAAGTGCGGTTTACGTGCTGGTGATAAAGCCCCTATGGCTTACATCGAGCTAGTTGGTCGCCCAGAAGCTGCTCAAGCTGTTGATGTTGAAGCTGCTGAGTAATTAAGGTTACACTTTTAAAAAGCCGGGCATTAGCCCGGCTTTTTTATGCCTTTTTTACTATTTTACCCAAAGTGTAGTTTTCTCGATTTCTTTTGGGAGGACGATATTCCATTTAGCTAAGCCTTTCTGGCTAAACATGTATTTTCCAAGATCATCTGTTACTGGGAAAATATTTTCGGGTTTCTCGCCGCCGAGTATTTTTGTCGCCATATTCGCTGCAATCTTGCCATGATGATAGCCATCGAGAACATAGCCACCAATATTGCCTTCAGCAGAGACACTAAATCCCCAAAACCCAAAATTCGGTACCGGAGTATGTTCAGATATCCATTTTAGGAGCTGATCTGCATCTACTGAGCGATTATCTGCATCTCTAACTGTGTGGTATAGCGCCACGACTATAGCGTTATAACCCTGTTCCTTCGCGGTCAATACATTCCGCTGCCAATCCGTTAGCTGTGACAATTGCACTAAATTAACTTCGATATCGCCTAACATGCTTGAGTGTTGTTTACTGATGTATTCAGCCGCTGAGTCAGAGGTGACTCCTTGGTCGAATAGAACTAAGATTTTTCTATGCACAGTTTGCGGTAGTAAACGTTGAATGAGCAGTAGTGAACGTCGTAATAGTGGTCTCTCAATGACGCCTGTGAAGCGTTTGTGTTCATTGAGATGATATTCTCTAGGATTCATGTTCACCCCTAAATAGACTACTGGGATTAGGCTGTCATTTAGGCGCTGGTGTAAGAGATTAACCGCATTATCATCGGCGAGAATAACCAATTGAGGTGCTTGTTGTTGAATATATTTCCATGCTAAGTCAGCCCGTTCAGCAAATTGCGCTTGGGGTAAGCGTTTGGTATCCATCTCGAAATAACTAACATCGTGGTGAGGGCTGAGCGTGTCATAAATCGCTTGATAGTATTCTTGGTCCCATTGATAGCTATGATGGTAGCTTTCGATAACAACAACTTTAGCAGCAATGGCTTCCTGAGAGAGGCCTACCAAGCAGATAATTAGGAAGCTTAGAATGTGTTGCAAACTAGAGTTTAGTTGTCTTATTTGAATCATATGCAGTCTTAGGTATTGGCGCTGCCTAGAGTATAGTCCACCTTTAATTGTGCATATTGAGATAATAAAAAAGCCTCACTAGTTATTAAGCTAGGAGGCTTAGTTTGTACGCTATTGCTGTTCCATCAATAACCTACTTAGTATCTGGTGCCTTTTGCTGGCTATAATCTAACTTTTCGTGCTTTTGGCCCATGGCTTCAGCGACTTCTGGTGGCATGTAGTTTTCATCATGCTTGGCCAGTACTTCAGTTGCTTCTAGTTTGCCATCAGCACCCAGTACACCCTGAGCAACAATGCCTTGTCCTTCACGGAAAAGATCGGGCAATAGGTCGTCATAAGTGACCAGTACTTCGCCACCGAGGGAGTCATGCACTGCAAATTCGACATGTAAGCTTTTGGGATCTCGCACCATAGAACCTACCGTCACCATTCCGCCGACACGAATACGTTGGCCAATTTCAGGTTTTACGCCAGTGTCTGTCTTGCCGTGGACAATTTCAGACGGAGTATAGAATAAGTTCAAGTTGGAGTTCAGCGCATAGAGCAAAAGCGAAGTAATCGCAGCAACGCCACCGATTAATGCTACAGCTAATGTCAGTCTTTTTTTGCGTCTTGGGTTCACGATTTAGTACTCCTGGTTTCTTTTAGGCGTTCTTCTCTATCCATCTTCTTCGCGATATCAATTAACACCTTACGCTTTTGGCGTGCGCTGGTAATGATGAGCGTAGAGAGGCAGAAGAAGGTCACTCCGTAGGATAGCCATACATAGAATGCATAGCCGCCCATATTAAAAAAATCACTGATTGAATCGAATTGCATCATTTGACCTCCTCCGCTTTAGCTAGTTCACGGACCCAAGGGCGCATGCCATTTCTTGCTAAAATTTCTGCTCTAAAACGGACAATAGTGATGGCGCCAATCATAAGACCGAAGCCCAGTATGTTAATTAACAGTGGATAGAGCATTTCCGTCGACATTGTCGATTTCTCGGTAATGCGTATTGTCGACGGTTGATGTAATGAGCTCCACCATTCAACTGAGTATTTGATGATAGGAATATTGATCACACCGACGATCGCTAAGATCCCTGCTGCACGAGCTGCGAGCACTTTATCCTCAAATGAGGCATAGAGCGAGATCACACCTAGATATAGGAATAGTAATACCAGCTCAGAAGTTAAGCGTGCATCCCATACCCACCAGGCACCCCACATAGGTTTACCCCATGCTGCTCCGGTAAAGAGTGCGATAAAGGTGATCACTGCGCCAATGGGAGCAATAGATGCTGCAGCCCAGTCGGCAAGTTTTATCTGCCAAACTAGACCGATAAAGGCCGCGGTTGCCATACCCATATAAGCCGCCATTGACATAGACGCGGCAGGAACATGGATAAAGATAATACGGTAGCTATCTCCCTGCTGGTAATCCGTCGGCGCGAAGACAAGTCCCCATGTCGTGCCAACAGCAATCAATAGACCGGCTAAGATCGCAAACCATGGAAATAAAGTTCCTGATAATTTATATGCGCGTTCAGGATCCGCGTAAGGGTGTAACCATTTCCACATTTTAGTTAGTACTCACTCGCAGAGATGCACCAATTGCAAAAGGTGCTAAGGTTAACGATCCGACCAGCATAGCGCCTATTATAGCGAGCTGACCATCATAGGGTAAATTCATTCCTGCCGCGTCTATAGCACTCGTTGCAAAAATGAGTACTGGGATATATAGGGGCAAAATAAGTAAGCTGAGTAACACGCCGCCTTTCCTTAGACCGACGGTTAATGCCACACCAATAGCACCTAACAGCGACAATACTGGCGTGCCTAGCGCAAGCGTTGAAATTAACGCACCGTAGCTGTTGCCGTCTAGATTGAGTAATACCGCTAACAGTGGTGCGATAATAATCAGTGGCACACCTGTTAAAATCCAGTGGGCTAACACTTTAGCTAATACGAGAATGGCTAATGGCTGTGGGCTTAATAGCATTTGTTCTAAGCTACCATCACTAAAGTCGGCTTTGAAAAGCCTTTCAAGTGACAACATTGATGCTAATAATGCGGCTACCCAAATTATCCCCGGTGCCACACGTGCTAACATTTGCGGCTCTGGTCCAATTCCCAGCGGAAACAAGGTAACGACCATAATAAAAAATAGCAGTGGGTTAAAAATGTCGCCGCGGTGGCGAATAGCAATTTTAAGATCTCGCTGCAGCAAGGTGAAAAATGCTTGGGTAAAACTGATGCCTCTTTTCATTGAGCCTGACCTTATATGAAGCGATAATCGAGACGAATTTTACGAAGCCTATCATCTGTGATAATGCCCATATCTTGGTGAGTTGTGAGGATCACACAACCACCATTATCCGCATGCTGAATAAATAACTGCTCCAGTTCTTCGACGCCTTTTTTATCAATTGCAGTAAAAGGTTCGTCAAGGATCCAAATTTTACAGTTGCTATGCCACAATCTTGATAGCGCTGTTCTGCGATGCTGGCCTGCGGATAAATGCCCCGCGAGAGCTTCTTCAAAGCCCGTTAAATTGACTTTGGCTAAAATCTCTGACGTATCAAAGTCATCATAACCACTGATTCTTAAATTGAAATTAAGGTTTTCTTCGGCAGTCAGCTCGCATTTCACGCCAGCTAAATGGCCTAAATACAAGAGGTCTTCATTGTATTCATCGCGGCAACGGTTTATGTCTTCATTAATGTAAAAAGTTTGTCCGGCATAGGGGCGAGAAAGGCCCGCCAATATGCGTAATAAACTGGTCTTTCCTGCGCCGTTAGGGCCTTCAATCTGAACAATGTCACCGGCATTTATATCAAAACTTAACTCATCAAAAAGGATACGTTCTTCGCGGATACAGGTCAGCTTGCTGGCTGACACTAATGTGGTTTCTTTAGTTATATTTGTCACTGAACCCTCTATCTCAAGCCGGAAGGAAACACAAGTCATTCTAACACAAACGTTATTGGGGGTTTACTCTTGGTTTGCACTAGATGTCAGCAATATGATGTGGTTCCAATAACCGCAATATTTATCGAACTTTTTTACGACTTGCTAATATATTAACGAATTTGTCATCCTTGTCGCCTGATTCATTTTGTGTTGAGATTCTAATCACAAAAAGATGAGATTTCTTGAAGTTTGTAGTAATCTTAGTCGGCTATAATGAGTCTGCCTAAGTAAGGGCGGCGCCGAGCTTTGTACGTATTTGCATTAGGAACATTGAACATGAAAAAACTGTTAGCAATGACTGCTGTCGCTGCTTTGACTATGTCAGTTAACGCTTCAGCTCAAGATGCTGAGGCTATTTATAATAAGGCATGTACCGTATGCCACAGCATGGGTGTTGCTGGTGCTCCAAAAGTGCACAACGCTGCAGAATGGGAACCACGCTTAGCTAAGGGTGTTGACGCTCTAGTGAAGAGTGTGAAAACCGGTCTGAATGCTATGCCACCAGGCGGTATGTGTACTGATTGTACTGATGATGATTACAAAGCTGCTATCAAATTTATGTCTACAGCTAAGTAATTCTTCAGATATAAAAAAACCGGCGAAAGCCGGTTTTTTTATATCTGCAATTAACTGCGATTTATTGCACTTGAGTATCAAGTACTAGGTTCGCTGTATCGCCTACGGCGACTTTACTGATCTTGCCTTGAATATCACCCGTTTGCGGTTTGATATTACCTTGTTTAGATAGTACAGCAATCACTTCCACATTGGCTGCATCGCTTAACTTTACATCACCACCCATACCGCTGCTGTCATCTAATGTCACTGTAATCGGGAAAGACTTAGCACTGACTTTGGTTGCAGCTAATGGGACTTTAGGTCCTTCAGTTGCACGGGCAAAGATGAAAATGGTGTCTTCTGGACTGGCTTTAGCCGCAAGTTCTGCAGAGATAGATATAGTGACATTGACAGATTTAGCACTCGCTTTGACTTGCTTATGTGCATCATCATTTGGCATGCCAGCGGTTTCCGACTGCATGCGTAAGTTAGCGGTTTCGATTGCATTCATAAGAGCTGCACGATCAACGTCGGCACGACCGCTATCTAAAATCGTTTGCCAAGAGGTGATGGCTTTCTTGTAGTCAGCAGTAAAGAAAGCATCCATACCCACGAGCAGTAGCGTTGAAGGATCTTGGGCATCCATAGCTAAGGACTCATCGATAAGAGCTTGGATTTGCGGTGTCATTTGTTGACCCGCTTTGTAATACATCGCCGTTGCTTTTGGACCGAGCAATTCTGCATGCTTTCCGACTAATTCGATTACTTTATCGAAAGCCGCAATCGCTTTATCATATTGGTTTGCTGATACATAAGCATGACCTAAGCTAAACCACAGTTGGCTGTTTTCTGGCTCGGCTTTAACTTGAGCTTCCATCATCTGCACGCGTTGCATCATGATTTGAGCCGTATCCATTCCTGCATGTGGATTCGCAGGTTGTTGAGCACTATCAATATTCTCGAAGGCACCTAAGTGTTGATAGAGATAGCCTGAGATGACAATCAAACAAACTGACATGATCGACGGCCACAGAATCGTCTTTGGCTTTATTTGGTTGACCAGTGAATCGTCGTTCGCTTGTTTGATGTCTTGGAGTAGACTGATTTCCAGTTCTTTCTTCAATGCATCAAATTCGGCTTGATCGAGTAGCTCTTCACTTAATTCTTTTTCAAGAACGCCTAAGCGCTCATTGAACAATTCAAGGTTCGTTTGTTTACGAACTCCAGCTTCTTCCGTTTTCAGCAATTTTTGCTGTCTGAAGTGCGGGATCCAAATCAGCATCAGGCCGACTAACATAACAAGCGCAATAAAAATCCAAAATGTCGTCATTGTTTCTATATTCACTTTAGTTTGCAGAAAGCGGAGTAACCGCTAGGCTTGGAAGCAAGATTATACGTAAAGATTGTTCATTGAACAGTAATATAAGGTAATCCCAGTGCTGAAAGCTTATAGTTGGGCACTGGTTCACAAATTGATTCTTCTTGTAAATTTTGTATGAAACTTAAGTGTCATTTGTCGGTCACATGCAGAACTGAGCCTCTTCCGTGACTTTCATCGACCTCTAAAATTGAGAATGAGACAAGTAACCCAGTTTTGTACGAAAGAGGCAGACAGGAACAATAGCAAATACTAAAATGAGCAAAATTTCGTGCATTTGCGTGAATAGCATGTTGTGCGTTGAGATAGAGTCTTTCTAAATCAACATATTATTGAAGACTGAGGAAAACCCATGATCCCAGAACTTGGACACTTTGCGTTGATAATAGGGGTGGCTTTTGCCTTCTTATTAATCAGCGTCCCCCTAATAGGTGTTGCCAGAAAAGACCAATACCTTGTTAGGTACGCTTGGCCATTAACGTACGGAATGTTCTTTTTTATTACCTTATCTGTTGTCGTGCTGGCTTATAGTTTTGCCGTCGATGATTTCTCGGTCGCCTATGTGGCACATCATTCAAATTCTCAGTTACCTATCTTCTTTAAGATCTCGGCCGTATGGGGCGGTCATGAAGGGTCACTGTTATTTTGGGTGTTTGCTTTATCAACTTGGGCGGCTGCGGTTGCCTTGTTTAGCAAAGGTTTAGAAGAAGTGTTTACTGCCCGTGTGCTGGCAGTATTGGCTCTTATTGTGATTGGCTTTAGTTTGTTTATGCTACTCACATCTAGCCCATTTGAACGTTTATTCCCGATCCCAGCCGAAGGTCGTGACTTAAATCCAATGCTGCAGGACGTGGGATTAATCTTCCATCCTCCTATGTTGTACTTGGGTTATGTGGGCTTCTCTGTAAGCTTTGCATTTGCGATTGCTGCGCTGATGAGCGGCCGTCTCGATTCTGCATGGGCTCGTTGGACTCGTCCATGGACATTGGCTGCTTGGACCTTCCTTACGGGCGGTATCGCACTAGGATCTTGGTGGGCTTATTATGAATTAGGCTGGGGCGGTTGGTGGTTCTGGGATCCTGTTGAGAACGCCTCTTTTATGCCTTGGTTAGTGGGTACTGCGCTTGTTCACTCTTTGATTGTGACTGAGAAACGCGGCGCCTTCCGTAACTGGACTGTATTACTGTCTATTTTTGCTTTCTCTTTAAGTTTGCTTGGTACCTTTATTGTTCGCTCAGGTGTATTAACCTCAGTGCATTCATTCGCAGCCGATCCAAGCCGCGGTATGTTCATTCTGTTGTTACTTGGTTTAGCGGTTGGCGGTTCATTAACACTGTTTGCTTTACGTGCTAGTGAAATGAGTAGTCCAGCCCGTTTCGAACTTAAGTCTAAAGAAACTATGCTCTTAGTGTGTAATGTGCTACTGACGGTTGCCGCAGGTACGGTACTATTGGGTACATTATATCCATTGCTCATCGACGCGCTTGGCATGGGTAAAATCTCTGTTGGACCCCCATACTTTAATGCGGTGTTCGTGCCTATCGTATTAGTGCTATTTGGCTTTATGGGTATTGGTCCAATTATTCGTTGGAAAAAATCGAAAGCGGGCGAGCTTAAGCGTCAGCTATTGATCCCAGCAATGATTGCTGCTGCTATCGGTATTGTGACTCCTTTTATCGTCGATGGTGCATTCAATATTTGGGTTGCCTTTGGTATTGCTGCCGCGGCTTGGATTATTCTGGCTACCGCAAGAGCGGCCTATAACATGGTCAAGTCGAAAGAAGGTGATATCAGCATCAGCCGCATGGGCCGTAGTCAGCTTGGTATGATCTTTGCGCATCTCGGTATTGCCGTTTCTGTGATTGGTGCCACTATGGTGTCAAATTACTCGATTGAGAAAAGTGTTCGTATGGGACCTGGTGTAAGCCAAGAACTTGCCGGTTATACTTTTAAGTATCTCGAGACCAAAAACGTAGTGGGTCCTAACTACACTGCACAGCAGGGACAGATAGAGATCTACAAGGGCGATGAGCTACTGACATTACTAAAACCAGATCGTCGTCAATATAATGTGCGAACTATGGATATGACAGAAGCCGGTATTGACTGGGGTCTATTCCGTGACTTGTACGTAACTATGGGTGACCCTATTACCAGCACTGAATTTGCGGTTCGTTTAAACTATAAGCCGTTCGTGCGTTGGTTGTGGTTTGGGGCAATTTTCATGATGATAGGTGGATTCTTCGCTGCATCGGATAAACGTTACCGTGCGAAAGTCACTGCAGCCGTCGCGCCTTTGGCCGAAAAGGCAAAATTGGCAACGGCTCAATAATTGGGGAATGTATGAAGAAGTTGGTTCTGTTTATCCCATTGGTCATATTTCTCGCCATGGGGGTGTTTCTCTATAAAGGGTTATTTCTGAATCCGCAGCAATTGGATTCAGCACTGGAAGGGAAGCCTATTCCGGCTTTCCAACTGGAACGACTAGAAACACCGGCTGAGATCATAACGAATGAGCAATTAAAAGGTAAGGTATCATTACTTAACGTATGGGCGACGTGGTGTCCATCTTGTAAATATGAGCATCCTTTCTTAGTGATGCTAAAACGTAAAAATCTTCTGCCAATTTACGGGATCAACTATCGTGATGAGCGTGTTCCTGCGTTAGAAGAGTTAAAACGTCAGGGCGATCCCTACAACGTTAATATTTATGATAAAGATGGGCGTTTAGGATTAGATCTTGGCGTTTATGGTGCTCCAGAGAGTTTTATTGTTGATCACAACGGTATTATCCGTTTCCGTTATGCAGGTCCAATTGACCAACGTGTATGGAGTGAAACCCTTTACCCTATGATCCAACAATTACAAGCTGAAGCAGCGAAGGATGGCGCAGCATGAGAACGCTGATAAAAATCATAGGTGGTCTAGTGCTGATGTTCAGCATGACGACCGCTGTCATGGCAACACCAGTTGATACTTACGAATTCAAGTCACCTGAAAATCAAAAGCGCGGTTTGTCTTTGGCCCATGAACTACGTTGTCCACAGTGTCAAAACCAAAATTTGATTGACTCCAATTCACCCGTTGCTCGAGATCTGCGTCTTGAGGTATTCAAGATGGTTGACGAAGGAAAAGGGGATGATGAGATCATCGAGTTTATGACCAGTCGTTATGGTGAGTTTGTTCTCTATAAACCTAAGATGGAAACCAAGACCTACATTCTCTGGTTAGGTCCTATTGGTTTATTACTTCTGGGTCTAGTGATTGGATTTATCTTCATTCGTAAGCAACGTATTGGCGGTAATGTGCCGAACGAAATTAGCGCAGAAGATCAGCGCGAGTTAGATACCTTGCTAAAGCGCAATACAAAATGAAGCATAAAGTCATAACGGCATTCATGTTGTCATCCATTCTTTCGGTATTTGTTGCTGGGGTCGCGCATGCGTACCCTGGTATGCAGCAAACGGCTAAACCGATGGAATCAACGGTTGATTTGATCAATGTACTGCCAAAGACTTTTCCTATTGAGCCTGTTGCCTTTAATGATGTCGATGGTAAAGCTATCGACTTCAGCCAATTTAAAGGCAAGATCATTATGGTTAACATATGGGCGACTTGGTGTCCGCCATGTGTCAGAGAGTTGCCTGCAATCGAAAGGTTAGCAACTAAGTTCAAGACTGAAGATTTTGTCGTACTGCCTATCTCTATTGATGCAGAAGGTAAGCAGCAGGTTCAGCCGTTCTTAAGTTCATTGGGTATGGCGAATTTTAACTCTTACTACGATCAACCACAAAGTCTTGGGAACGTTTTTCCGCTCGACACGATTCCTGCGACCTTTATTCTTGATCAACAGGGTCAATTAATTGCCTTTGTTCGATCCTATGTTGATTGGGATGACGTAAAAGCCGTCTCGTTAATCCAAGGTTTTATCGATAAAGGCAGCAAAAAGCCCAATTAATGGGCACTTTGCATGTAAAATAATCGCCATTGTTTAAAAGATCGCCATGCGATCTTTTTTCATTTAAAAAGCCCTTGCACAAAAAGTTTCACTGCCTATAATGCGCATCCACTGACACGGCAGACAGCGAAAGCTAGCTGACGAGTTAGGTTGAATTAAGCAGGTTACTCTCCGTTGAGAATGGCACTTAATTCAATCGCAGCAAGAAGTTGTAAAAAACTCCTTGACGCGAAACGGGAAATGCGTAGAATACGCAGCCCTAGCCAACTGGAAGCGTTCGACGCTCAGTGTGGTACTCACCTTCTCTTATGAGGTTGAGTTGCTCTTTAACAAGATAAAACAAGAAATCTGTGTGGACACTCACAGGTGTTGAGTTAATCGAAACTGCTTAACCTTCGGGTTGGCAGTCAAAAATTTAAATCAATGTAACAATGAGTGTTCATAGYAATATGTACAGTTTGTTTCTTTAGCGAGAAACAAAAAATCAGAATTCATTGAGCCGCTGAMGTCGCAAGACGGAAGCAACAAAACTTTAATTGAAGAGTTTGATCATGGCTCAGATTGAACGCTGGCGGCAGGCCTAACACATGCAAGTCGAGCGGCAGCACAAGGGAGTTTACTCCTGAGGTGGCGAGCGGCGGACGGGTGAGTAATGCCTAGGGATCTGCCCAGTCGAGGGGGATAACAGTTGGAAACGACTGCTAATACCGCATACGCCCTACGGGGGAAAGGAGGGGACCTTCGGGCCTTCCGCGA
>NZ_JAKKRV010000029.1:0-32620 GCF_025653985.1 Shewanella sp. SM69 | reverse complement strand
AAATCAGATTTGGGATCGCTACGAATATTTGCAACTCCAAGCGGGGATTCACTTAGAGTCAGCAGAAAAGCAAGTGTTGTTAAATGTGCTTTCTGGCTCATTTATCGAGCCGTCTTTTATCGAGCATTTGGCGCATGAGATCATAGATTCTGATGATTACATCGAGGGAATAGATGCTGCCAAGACGCTCTACGAAAAAGTTAAAAACGCCACTTATGCTGAATTGTTAGCTACCGTAGAGCGGCTTGGATACTGAACAAGTCCTCCAAAACTAGCGCCCTTCGGGGCGCTTTTGCTTTCCGTGAAAGGCTTACGGAATACCGTGTTAAACTGATTAGGCAGTGAAAAAATCCTATTGTCTGCATATCCCCAAATAAAGAGGAAATACAGACAATGAGCCGCGCTGACGCACTAACACCTGCCCAAATCAATCGAGTCCTGAAAACCTGCCAACTCATGCAGCATAGCGAAGGTAAACGCTGTGCTGTTGTACTTTCTCACGCCGCTATGCGCGTGACTGAGATTGCACTACTCAAAACTGAACACATCCTTTTTGCCAATGGCAAAATCAAAGAAGAAATCCACCTACCAGCCAGCATTTGTAAGATGTTGAAACCAAGAACCGTTTGGCTTACAAACAAAACATCGATGGAGATTATTCAGCAATGGATTGATCACCGCTTAGTTAAAAAGTGGGGCGTATCTGGCCGCGCTGACTTCCAAGGATTAATACCCGAGTCACGGTTTCTGTATACAGTTCGTGGTGCTCCTTACTCGATACAGCCGAAACCAAGGAAGCTCGAATCAGGAGAGGTACGAGAGTATTGGGCTTGTGACTCGCTAGAGCAGGCTATGAGGGAGATCTACAGGAAATGCGGATTACCCTTGGCATCCTCACATTCAGGCCGTAAATCGCTTTCTACGAATGCAGTAGTCAATGGCGTCCCGATTGAAACAGTAGCGCGAATACTAGGCCACGCCAGCCCTGAAACTACTATCGACTATGTTGTTATTCAACCAAAGCGAATCGAAGAAATGTGCGGTCTTGATTGGGTTTAACTTGTTGCCATTTATGAGCGAATAGCGCACACTGTAAAGTTGTTAGTTTCGTAAAATTTTGAGGAATTTATGGCGGAATCCGCAGATAAAGAGGCTTTTTCGGCATATTGCCGCGCTCAAGTTGGACTTGATGCAAAAGAGGTGGCAGATCTTGCCAAAGTACCCCGCCGCACGTTCTATGATTGGTGGGCAACTCGACGTACTGCTGTTGAATTGATCGTAGATGGTATTAAACATCGCAATAGCAAAAATGTGTGAATATCGCACATTACTTGTTGACTTGTGAGCGGTATTCGCTCACAATAAGCTAAGTTGAGTAATTGTGCTGAGGCTACAAAATGAGTATAAGAGAAGTATTAGATTATTTTTCTGCTGCTGTTAGAAAGCGTTGGGATAATGCTTGTTACTCAGTAGCTTGTGATATAGAAGCTAACAAACATTATGGCGACAAAGACTCCTTAGTTTTCCAAGCAAAACTATTTATCAAGACCTTCTTTAAAATCAAACGGAAAGTCTAAAAAATGACTGTAATTGTATCGGCTCCGTCTTATTTCAAATTTATCACGCAAGATTGTAATGTGTTTTTTAATCGCCAGTGGGATGAGAAGCGAAAAGCATTAATGCTTAATTTGACTTGGATTGATGACTTAGAAAACAAGCTCGACGAGAAATTTAGTCGCGACTACGAAAGTGATGATTTTCCATGCTACGATCTTTGGCCGCGAATTTGGTTTAACACATTCAATCAGTGCTCTAGGGACTCACACATCGAAGCGAAAGAGTACCTAAGCAAATTTCAATACTTCAAGATTGAAAATTGCGAGTTGTACCTAGATGACGATAAAGAAGAAGTGTATTTCTCAACACCACACTACGATCATGGCTCTATTGTTAAGATGATGGCAACTGACGATTATGACTCTGCTTTAACTGCGGCTTACGCCTATCTGAACGAGTATCGAGAATGGGAGATTCAACACAAAGCTAATTGGGAACATGCAAATTTGCTTTCTATGACAAACAATTCTGCGGATCATGATTCGCTTGTTGGTACGTTGCAAGAATGTGATGGTTGCAGTGCGTATACAACGATAGTTAGAGAAGACTTAAACGGCAATGTTTTTTGTCAAGCGTGTTCCTTTGGCGATGTGACACATCGTTAATTAATCGCGGAAAATCACGAATGGAAGAAAAACATCATTACCATGTATTTTATATTGGTTTGTCAAATCAGACAGGTCAGCAAGTTCAATGCACAGTGACTATCCTGAGTGTAATGCCAATTCAGTATCAATCTGATTTAAATGACATAAAAGCGTACATTGAGACAAATTACAATGTGAGTGATGTGGCTATTGTTAATTGGATGCCCCTTCTTGGGTTGGAACGTGCAGAATCTAAGTGCAATTAAAACTAACGGAATTTAAAGAGTAATTCGTGTCGCTGAAACCAAACCATGACATAGCAGCATACCTAGGAACAAGTACTTAGCTAAAACATATAACCATACATTGACATAAAATGTACTCATAGTCTGACAAATAGGAGCAACTATAAAATAACTAAAGTGAGAAACTGTAATTTTACTACGAATGTCTATTAAACCTTAGCAAAATCACTTTGGGACAATTCTGAGTTAAAGTCTTAACTCTAATTCGTCAATTTCAGATAAAAATTTCTATGGGGATAATACCCTCTTAAAGTAATAGAAAAACAAACTCCTAAATGGGTATCTTTGAGATCCCAATCAATACTATGTACCGTATTGAAATTTTAACCTTACAGTCGTTTACGACTCAGAGAAAACCAAGTTTGTTGCTATGACTATGTAACTGGCCTATTAGGTTTGCAAACCGCAAAAATTAGATGTCAACTTCTTCCAGGCAGTCATCATCGTAACTAAGTAATGTATAAATAAACCCGTCTTTGAGTACAATTGAGCTTGCATATAACTCCAGTAACTTCATGCCATCTCGCTCTGGTGTAACCCAATCTATCGGGTCTACAACGTCAAAGTCACTAGGAAATGCCTCTTGGCTGACATTTGTACAAGAATCCAATTGCTCTGAGGATAGGTTAGTTTGGTTTATATAAAAATTAAAATGCTTTGTAGGAACAAAACGCTTAAATTGCTTGTTTTGGTGGATTACCATCGCCACAGGCGCTTTCTCAAGCCATGATAGTCTTCTAAAAACAGCCTCCAAAGAGGTGTCGCATAGATCGGATATTTGTTTGATGTTATGCCAGTTTACGTCGCCATCAGTCAAAGACTTAACCAATCGCTTTGGCATTAGTAGCCCAGATGCAAAGCCATTAGCTTGGCGTTCGAGCGGATCTTTAAAATAATCTCCAAGCTCAGAGTTGCCACACGCAAAATCTTGAGAGGAGCCTTGCATTATGTGCATACAAACGTGGCCTGCTTCATGTGCCGCAGTGAAATTTAGCCGCCGAGAATCTGGAATATTGCTATTAATAATAATTCCAGCCCCATCTTGACTACCGATTGCCTTACCTAAAAACTGATCGGATACAAATGCATGGAATTCCATTCTGATAGGAAAGCTTTCGTCTGAAACGGCATTAATAAATTGAATTACTTTGATCGGTAACTGATCAAAACCCAGATCTTCAAGTAAAGATTCGGCCTCCATTGCTCCTTTTTGTTCTTCCATACCAACTCCTTACTTCTTGGTGAAGCGTTCCATCATTTCTCGCAATATACGCTGATCCTGTTCTGGCAGCTTATCAAGTTCTCCCCATTTTCGGTAGAACTCAATCGTTTTATCTCCAGAATCTTCTGGTGCATCTTCTCCTGTTATTTCATAAGGTTTAACACCCAATGCCGAAGCGATTTTCCTCAGCACAACAATAGTTGGCATTCGGCCTTCGTCCTTTTCGATCATGCTCAGTGCTGCCGCTGTTATCCCAGCTTCGCTAGCGAGCCTTGCCTGTGTCCAGCCAAGTAATTCTCGCATGTGCTTTATGTTTTTGCTGATAAGTGCGGCTTGCTGAAGTTTGTCAGCCATAAAATAACCCTCCGTTAATTTTTATATTAACAGCAGTTGATCTATTTAGCTAGAAGGCGTATGTTTGTAAACGATGGTTAATAAATTAACTTCTGTTAATAACCAGCGAGAGCGACATAGGTGTAGGTGCAGACCTTGTTCACCTGTGAGTTTGTCTTAGAGAGATTTGCAGTGAACAAATTTATAAGAGGTAGCTAACTATGTCTTTACAAAACCAATTCTCAAAATTTCACGACAAAATTAAATTAGGACGAGAGGATGATACTTACCGGGAAGCCAGGTCGAAGGACTCTAGTATCCTGGATGATTTAAGGGATGAATTTAAAAACGCAGGTTATCCAATAATTGAAACGTTTATTCAAGGTTCTTTAAGCACGCATACAGGCATAAAGCACCCAGTGGCTGACTTTGATATCGATAGAGCAGTTGTTATTGATGCAGATAATGCTCCTGATGATCCGGTTGAAGTTAAAAAACTTGTTCTAAAAGTTTTGGAAAAGCGTGGTTTTAAAAACGCAAGAATAAAAAAGCCTTGTGTCACTGCTGACTACATGAATTTAAACCTACATATCGACATAGTCATATACCGGAAACTAGGTCAGCAGTATGAACTGGCAGTCGGTAAGTTGAACTCAAATGTAGAAAACCGTGTGTGGTCTCCTGCAGAGCCAAAAAAACTGATAGAACATATTAATGATAGCAGCCAATACATCGGCTCTGCAGACCTGAAAATCAGACAGGTCAAACGTTTGGTCAGATACGTAAAACGCTGGAGAGATGAAAAATTCGGCCAAAATGTAGGCAAAAAAGTGTTTTCAATTGGACTCACACTAATGTTGAAAGATAAGTTCAGTCCATCTATCAGCAATGACGGTAAACTCAGTGACTTGCAATCGCTACGCGACACTGTTTCAGCAATTTTGAATGCCAATTATTTCCAGTGGGTTGATGATGGTAAGTACAAAATCGATGTGCGGTTACCGGTTCAACCATACAGAAATGTTTTTGAAAACAGTAGTATTGACACAGGAACACAGCTCTATAACAAGCTAAATGCAATGTTGACTAAACTCGATCAAGCATTAAACGAAGATTCTTTGCGTAAACAATGTGAAATCTTGCAAGGACTGTTCGGTGGTGACTTTGAAGTACCAGAAAAGGAGCAAGACAGTAATGCCAAAAAAGTGGCTTACAGTAGCGCTGGGGTAGTTGGAACGTCACAGGGGGCATAGTGTGCTAAGCGAAATAAAACAGCACCTTATCAACCAGGGCTTCAACTGCACAACCAGTGAAGTAGCTGGAGGTGAGAGGATCGTAGTGGAAACAACGATCCTTAATCATGGTATACAATTAATGCTGGTAGCAGATCCTCCCTACTACCGCCTGCCCGAATTTTTCTTAATTAACCCTGATTCCATTGGCAGGTTGGCTCATGTCTCTGTTCATGAATATGCAGGGATTCAGATTGGCACTGTTTGTGTTAATGCTCCAGAGTCACTGTCAGTAAATTTCGAACAACCACTATTAGTCGTAGAAGAATCGCTTCGGAGGCATATCTTGTTGTTAGAGAAATGCATAACGAATCCAGATTGGAACCATAGTGAATTGCTTCGTGAGTTCTCCAGTGAATGGTTGCGAATCTGTGCTCCAGATAGCTTTAAACCCCTACTGGCAAATATCGCAAGGCCGGTTCTACAAACATTATCGGTATATAGGCCAGTAGGTGGCAAGCAATTTGGCATCGAAAGCCACTATATGGTTCATCCGGCTGACGATTCGCTTTCGGTTATCAGTGATATTCAATTATCTATAGATAAGGGTAATCGACGCATAGCAGGAAAAGCGGTTGTTATTCCAATCGAGACACTTACTCCTGCACCTAAACATTCAGATGCTCTCGATGAATGGTATTTAAATACAATATCTTCGCTACCGGTAAAGGTTAGAAGTGATTTACAACAAAAATACGGTCAATGGCGTGAAACTGCTTATTGGCTCGTGTTTACTGCCAAAACTGTTAATGATGAACGTACTTGGTTCGCACTGAAACTTAGCGGTAAAACCAAAAATGCGCTACCACTATCAGATGAAAAGCTGAAAAACTGGAAATTGGAAGCTTTACCAATACGGCTATTCAATCAAGAGAATACTGTGGAACGTGGTGGAGGCATTCTGTCGTTAGCAGACAAAAAGGTAGCAGTGATAGGTGTTGGCTCAGTAGGCTGTGAAATTGCGCATAAGTTATCTGCTGCCGGAGTCAGGCATCTTACGTTAGTAGATCCTGATGTATACGAAATCAATAATCTGTATCGCCATGTTTTAGAACAGCATTGGGTAGGAGCACCTAAAACCGCAGCCCTAAGTGTCGCTCTTCAACGACAATTCCCCTGGTCTTGTGCACAATGGAAATTAGATAAACTGATGGAGTTTGCTCGCAGTAGCCGTATGAATGATTTTGACCTGATTGTCATTGCTATAGGCAATCCGACCCAGGAACGGTTGTTTAAACAATACCTTTTGGATAACAACTCAAAAGTTGCTGTCATGAACAGTTGGTTGGAAGGTTTTGGCGTTGGCGGCCACGCAACATTAGATATCCCTAGTTCAGAGGGATGTTTATTGTGCTCTTACGTTTGCCAAGAAACAGGTGTAAGAGGGCTTGTGTCAAATATGAATTTTATCGAACCCAATCAGGTAACCATGAAAAATATCGCTGGCTGTGGGGAACAATTTATTTCATATGGCGCAGCAAGTTCGGCTCAAACAGCTGTAATGGCAGCAAATTTGGCCATTCGGTATTTGGAAGGCAAACAAGCAAAGTCATGTAAAGTCAGTTGGAAGGGCTTAGATGAAGATGCAATGGCGGAGGGCATCAGGCTGACTCATCGTTACTACAATTTCAGCAGTTCGCTTGAATACTTACCTTTGGTTGATGAGGACTGTGATGTCTGCACTCATTGAGCAAGATACGGGCATCAAAGATACGAAAATTTACCTTTCCGAAGAACTAATTGACGTTTGGTATTCTTACAGGCAGATGTCACGTGATAGAAGTGAAGCTTTTGGAGCATTAATTGGTTCTCAGTCCGCTGACGCTAATGAATTTTGGCTAGAACACTGTACTACCCCTCAGAAAGAAGATTCTGCCACCAGAGTTAACTTTAATATGCGTGCTCCTCATCACCAGAAATCAGTTAATTCTTATTACGAAAGTTCGCATGGCAAACTAGGCTACTTGGGTACATGGCACACACATCCTGAACCAACACCCACCCCATCGTATATAGATATTGCAGATTGGAAGAAATGCATAAAACGTAACCCTGACAGAGAATTAGTCTTTGTAATTGTTGGTCAGAAAGACGTCTGTATCTTTCGGGAAATTAACGGGTCATTTAAACGAATTTTTAAGGAACAAATCGATGACTGACGAGAGGCTACATTTTCATCAAGCATGTTTTTATCCCATAGAGTCAATTGACAAGCTCGCAGAGTTTCTATTGGGCATTAAGACTTTTTTTGTGTGGGAGCATGTTGGATTACTTACCGATGAGCGTGTAAAAAACCAGATATATATATTGTATTCACATGAGTTCCGAGCCAGTTTTCGGCTTAACGTAATTGATGCGGAGCTTAAGGATGCTCTAACATTGATGGATTGTGGGGATAGTCTTGAGGTTCGCCACCTCCAGGGTCGCAACATATCTCAAAACGAATATGGAACAATAGAGTCGCTATTTAAAATATGGAATTCCTGTGTTAGCCAATCTAGAGTCTTGCCAGTCAATGACGTTATCGACTATATCTCTAGGAATATCGAACAGCGATTTAATAAAGGTCGTGGTAAAGATTTCACACAGTCCACAATTAATCAAGTGATGCGTGATAGTCATGGCTATTGTATGTTTGAAGGCTGCGGGGATAGATTGGATATTGATGATCTGACGGGGACATCTGGTAACTATTCATACTTGGCTCACAATGTTGCGTCATCCGAGAGTGGCCCAAGGGGTATACCTTATCTATCCGAAGAACTTTCTAATGAGCCAGCTAATATCTTGCTTCTATGCGACAAACACCACCGATTAATAGATCGAGTTGCGTGTGCTGATTACCCTGCATCCAGACTTACTCAAATGCGAACCGAGTTTTTAATTAATACTGAGAAATTACTTGAAGGACTGAGTTTCCAGCCTATTCCTGTATTTTCAGTTCTTTGGCCGGTAGGAGGCCATGTTGTTTCTCCCCCTGAATCAAGAGACATTGCAGGAAGCTTATCTAGGTTAAGAACTCGCATGAGAGGAGCATTGAATAATCTTAGTGACAATGAACGCCGATACAGAACCAAACCTGAACGGTTTACCAAAGAAATGGATGAAATTGTTACAGAGGAAGCAGAAACCATAGTTAATCAAACAAAAAATTATGGATATCGAGCGGCGCTATTCGCATTTGGGCCAATGCCTGCTTTGATCGGATTAGGAGCGTGTCTAGGAAATAAATCTGAAATCACGCCAATGCTCAGATACCGAGATGGAAACTGCTGGGTTTGGCCTCAGGATTCTCGCTCAGAAACACCTTACAAGGTGAACTGGAAGAGCGAAATAGGAAAATCATCAGAAGTCACGATCTCTATAGCATTAACTCAATATCCTGAAGTAATGAAAAAGACTGCAACAGCTCTCGGTTATCCTGAGATTGAAATCGTAGCCAAGCAAATGGGTAATGCGGCGATCCCGCATCCGGAAAACGGGTTAGAATTAAAAAGTGAACTTCATGCAATACTGCAAAAACTTCATGACCAATTTTCTGTGAAGCGTGTTCACTTGCTCATCTGTGCATCTAACGCTGCTTGTGTATTCATAGGTCAAGCCTTTGATCTCTATCAGCCAGCACTTCTTGTATATGACTTCGATGGTGACGAAATGAGGTCTAAACTGTCGATAACTCAAGTAAACGGAAAAGTTAATCTATCAATACCTCAATGAGTAGCCATCGTTAGAAGAGCCACTCTGTAGCATTACTAAAATTTGGTCAACTGGCGGTTTACAGAGGAGTAAGGATACATATGACTTTTAAGATTTTAAGCATTGATGGCGGTGGAATACGAGGGGTTTACCCTGCGCACATACTTAAATGTTTCGAAGAAAAACTCGGAATCAATCTCTTAGAGTCATTCGACATGATAGCTGGCACTAGTACGGGTTCCATAATAGCGGCTGGTGTTGCCTGCGACATCCGCGCAACCGAAATAGTTAACATGTACAAAGAACATGGCGAAGATATTTTCAAAAAGAAAAAGTCGAGAATACCTTTTAAGAAGCTTCGAAACATTACGCAACCGTTGCTTGAAAGCGTCTATGACTGTGGCAGTTTATATAAAGTTCTTAAAGGTGTTTTCAACGATAGTACGCTTGGGCAAATTGCCAAGCCTCTGATTCTACCTGCAACGGATGTTGGTAACGGCGGAGTTCATGTATTTAAATCGGCTTATGACCCAACGTTTAATCGCGATAGGTTGGTCAAAGTCAGAGATGCTGTTCTAGCATCTTGCTCAGCCCCAACATATTTTGACCCTCATAAAGTTGATGAGTACTTGTTATCAGATGGTGGTCTGTGGGCAAACAACCCAGCATTAGTGGCTGTTATCGATGCCCAAAAACGACTGGGGATAAATTACGATGATATACAAGTGGTATCCATCGGCACCGGTCATTCCAAAGTCGCCTATGGTTTAAAGCACAAGGGAGACTGGGGTCTTGCAACGGGCTGGAGGCATAAAGAATTTATAAGTTTCATGCTATCGCTTCAGAGCCAAAGCGCGTTGAATTATCTAAAGCTTCATTTGAAGCCTGAGCAAATATTAAGAATTGATTTTGAGTCAGATACTGATCTGCCACTCGATGACGTTTCTGAAATCGATAATTTGATCAGTTTAGCCGACAAGAATTTTACATATGGAAGTAAAGAGATTAGCAACTTTGTCTTAGGAGGAAATGTATCGTGACTCAAATAGTTTCTAGGGAAGAGGCCCTATTAACAGCGGCGAAAAAGTTGGATATTTCACCGACTAAATATAAGCAAGCGATTGATCGCTTTAATTCAATGAAAACGCACCTAGAGCAAGGTAACTATCCTGGAACATTTCGTGTCCCAGAGGTATACCTTCAAGGCTCTTTTAAGCTTGGAACAGAAATCCGCCCATTCAAAAATAGTAAAGATGCAGATTATGACATTGATTTGGTCTGCAACTTGGGGCATTCAAAACAGGCTGTACTAGCCTCCACTGTAAAAAATCAGGTTGGGGAACGGATTAAAGAGAATGGCACTTATTCCCGATTGTTAGATGATGAAGGAAAGCGCTGCTGGACTCTTAACTATGCTGAAGATGATGGGGTTGGATTCCATATGGATATACTCCCTTCTGTTGTAGAAAACAGTTTATTAGCCCGACCTCAATCAATTGCAGCTACAAATAAAGATCAAGAAAACAGCTACTCTTGGACAACGAGCAACCCGAAAGGATTTGCTGCATGGTTTTACGAAAGAAATGGCACTGTATTTGAACAAGCAAAATTAACTCAGAAACAACGCATCTTCAACAATCAAAGACAGTTGTACAATTCGATTGACGATGTTCCAAATATCCACGTTAAAACGCCGTTGCAGAGGGCCATTCAGCTATTAAAGAGACACCGTGACGTAAGGTTTTCACAATCAGATATTGAAACCTTCAAACCAATCTCAATGATCATTACTGTATTAGCTGCCAATAGTTATAACAATGAAGCAACTATCTATGACACGTTGAGAAATCTAATATCATCTTTAAACCAGCACTCTCATCAATTAAGCAATAGCTTTGTTTTTAATGATTACTACGCAAGAAATACCTACACATTGATAACTCGCACATCTGATGGGAAGTGGCTTATCCCCAACCCTGCTAATCCGGGAGAAAACTTCGCTGACCGATGGCATGAGGATGATAACGCAAGAGCAAAAGCTTTTTTCCGATGGGTGGATTGGCTCAGAGACGATTTCATCAATATTGATACCTTTATCGAGGAAGATAAGTTAACTAAGTCACTTGTTGATGTATACAAACCAACAAATCTACCTGCACTAAGCTTTAATGTGCCCCATAAGGAACAACTTCGATACCCTATTGTTGCAAACATATATTCAGCGAATATAAAAGCAAGTTATAAATCCAACATATATTGGAAAGAGTTTCAGTCTGGACAGCCTTTACTCAAAGGAAAGGAGTTAAAGTTCAAACTTAAGACTAATGTTCCTGCACCGTTCGACGTTTATTGGCAGGTAGTAAACACAGGTCAAGAGGCGGCAAATGTAGGGCAGCTTAGGGGGGAAATATCTACTCAATCAAACACGTCTGCAGACGAAATTTATCGAACAGAATCCACCTCCTACACTGGTGATCATTGGGTTGAGGGATTCGTCATCAAAGATCGTGTATGCGTTGCGAGAACTGGTGAATTTGTCGTAAGCGTCAGAGATAGGTTCGCTGTATGAATAACGTGAACTTCCAAGAAGAATTAAGTGCAAAAACTACAACACTTACGCTGCTAACTAATCTAGGCGTTGTAACATTACAAAAATTTGGTCAACTGATGAAATTCTGTAATGACGGCAAAAAGTTTCTCTGGCACGCTTTGGGGCAATATTGATTTACATTGGGAAGTGGTCATTTTCATATGATTCAATCAACGAAATCCATTTTTCAAGTTCGTCACCTTCGGCGGTATTAGGCAATGCATCAAACAGTTCGTCAATTCGCTTTAAAGCAGCTCAATACTCTTCTTCAGAACTTATTGATTTCTCTACACTATAAGGAATGACCTCTTTTCCAACAGAGGGGGCATCAAGCAATTCTGCTAAATCATTAGGTATTGGGGCCGTTGGATCACATTTTGAGAGCAATGTATTGAATTTCGAATTCTTCATTTAGTTCCTCCAGTCAAATCGCAAATGATCCTGAATACAATGTGGAGCAATACCAAAATATGGTCAACCCAACAGGACCGAACATTACAACTTCGGCCACAGATAAATTGAAAAGGGTCAAAATTAGCATTTTATCATAGGCAAACAGTCCCACTTGGTTGTGTACTGAGGGCTAAGCAGTTCTCGCCGCATAGCCCACTTTTGTTCGATTCCCTGTGCAGCTAAGAACAGCGTATCACGGCCATACCTAAAGTTAATGCCATCAAGCGCTTGCATCAAAGCAGGATTAGCTTTTGGCGCATTAAATAAGTCGAATTGCTGACGCTTGTCACAAACGAGGTTGATGAGCCCAACTCCGATTTTGTAGTAACGTACACCTTCTCTGAATAATTTGGGTGCAGCCGCTGAGACAGCCTGCGTCATTTCGACCGTGCTATTTGTCGCACATGGGAAATGGATCAGCGTTTTAAAGCTTTTAGGTTGATCATCAAAAGGCGAATTACTGGCGAACAGTAGCATTGATTTGCAACTAGATCCCTGTGCCCTTGCCTTCGCTGCTGCAATTCCAACATGCTTACTCAATGCCTGCAGTAAAGAGTTAAAATCGGTTATCCGCTCACCAACTGAACGAGTTGAAAATATCTGCTGTTTATCGGCTCTTGCCTGATCCCATTGTTTGCACTCGATGCCATTTAGCTCACGAACCGTACGCTCGATTTCAATGCTAAATTGCTTACGAGCATGCCCTGCAGGCATTTGTGCTAGGTCGTAGGCCGTTTTAATATTCATCAACTCTAGTTTTTTACTAATAGGGGACGATAGAGAAAACGGACAAAATCGTACGCTAAGCGTGCGGCCTGTCAGGTTGAGGCCCTAGAGGTTGCAGGCGAGTCGTCAGAAAATGCTGGAATCGGCCCTATTCTGACACTGCCCAAGGTTCCGGCCTGACGCCCAGTTAGGGCATGCCTCAATCTGACGGCTGCGAACCGCCAGGGACAGGCGCAATGTCAGATTCTGTCGCGGCCTTGGCGCGTGCCTGGAAGCGTTCATAGCAATCCAGCCCGCAGAAATGTTCGACGTATTCCGCGCCTTCCGGGGTGAAGGCGGCATCGAGCGGAATTTCTTTGCAGCATACGCAGCAGGTGGTGCAACTGGCAGTGTTCGGGGCGTTTGCGTTCATGGTGGTACTCCTCCAGATTGGTAGCGAAGCTCAAAGCTGCCCACTCTCGGCTGGCTGGGAAGCGGTCATGATCTTCCCTTGAAGGCCCGCAGCAGCCGCGTCACAGACAGGACAAACAAGCCGGTCAGCGTGAGGGCTGCAATACCCCAGTGCTCCCCGATGAACGCGCCGGCCGTCGTGCCGGCTAGCACAATGGCGAGAATCGGCAAATGGCAGGGACAGGTGAGCACGGCCAGCGCGCCCCACAAGTAGCCGGTGATCGGTTTGTGCGTCTCAGACGGCAAGTGCTCTGGGCTGTTCATGGCAGACTCTCCGCGTGCTGTGCCGGTTCGGTTGGCATGGCGGCCAGTTGCATTTCGAGGCTGGCCAGGGCCTCGCGCCGACGCTCGACGAGTTGTCGCAACACGGCAAGCTGCGCAGACGCACCGTCACCGTCCGCAGCATCCAGCGCCCGGCACAGCCGCGCCAGTGCGTCCAGGCCGATACCCGCTTCGAAGGCAGCCCGTACAAAGCGCAGCCGTTGCAACGCGGTGTCATCGAACAAGCCGTAGCCGCCCGTGGTGTACGCGACCGGCCGTAGCAATCCGCGCAGCAGGTAGTCGCGCACGATATGCACGCTCACCCCGGCATCAAGGGCCAGCCGGGACACTGTGTAGGCGCTCATTGAACACCTCCTTTTCCTCATCCGGCGCAGCACGAAAGCTGCTTCACGTCCTTGCTGAAGGTCTGCGCCGCGAGCTTCAGCCCTTCGACCATGGTCAGGTAGGGGAACAATTGGTCGGCCAGTTCCTGCACGGTCATACGGTTGCGAATGGCGAGCACCGCCGTCTGGATCAGTTCACCCGCTTCCGGGGCCACCGCTTGCACGCCGATGAGCCGTCCGCTACCTTCCTCGATGACCAGCTTGATGAAGCCGCGTGTGTCGAAGTTGGCAAGCGCACGCGGCACGTTATCCAGTGTTAGCAGGCGACTGTCGGTCTCGATCCCGTCGTGATGTGCTTCCGCCTCGCTGTAGCCCACGGTGGCGACCTGCGGGTCGGTGAACACCACGGCCGGCATTGCGGTCAGGTCCAGGGCCGCATCGCCGCCAGTCATGTTGATCGCCGCACGAGTGCCGGCCGCTGCCGCCACATAGACGAACTGCGGCTGGTCGGTGCAGTCGCCGGCCGCGTAGATGTTCGGGCTACTGGTGCGCATGCCCTTGTCGATGACGATGGCCCCCTGCGCATTGACGGCTACCCCCGCCGCTTCCAATGCCAGGCTGCGCGTGTTCGGTGTCCGGCCGGTGGCGACCAGCAGCTTGTCGGCGCGCAATTCACCGTGCGTGGTGGTCAGCACGAATTCACCGTCCATATGGGCGACCTGGCTGGCTTGCGTGTGCTCCAGCACCTCGATGCCCTCGGCACGGAAAGCGGCTGTCACCGCCTCGCCGATGGCCGGGTCTTCACGGAAGAACAAGGTATTGCGCGCCAGGGCCGTGACCTTGCTGCCCAGCCGGGCAAAGGCTTGCGCCAGCTCCAGCGCCACCACCGACGAGCCGATTACGGCAAGGCGTTCGGGAATGGTGTCGCTCGCCAGGGCCTCGGTGGAAGTCCAGTAGGGTGACTCTTTCAAGCCCGGAATCGGCGGGACCGCCGGGCTGGCACCCGTGGCGACCAGGCAGCGGTCGAACATCACGACGCGCTCGCCACCCTCGTTCAAACTAACGATAAGGCTCTGGTCGTCCTTGAAACGCGCTTCACCGTGCAGAACGGTGATGGCTGAATTGCCGTCCAGGATGCCTTCGTACTTGGCATGACGGAGTTCTTCGACACGGGCCTGCTGCTGGGCCAGCAGCCGCTCGCGCAAGATCGTCGGCGGTGTGGGTGGCATGCCGCCGTCGAATGGGCTTTCCCGGCGCAGATGGGCGATGTGGGCGGCGCGGATCATGATCTTGGACGGCACACAACCGACGTTGACGCAGGTGCCGCCGATGGTGCCGCGCTCAATCAGCGTGACCTGCGCGCCTTGCTCGACGGCCTTCAGTGCTGCCGCCATCGCGGCTCCACCGCTACCAATGACGACGACCTGCAACGGGCGTTCGTTGCCACTGGGCTTATCAGCGGCCCCTATCCAGCCGCGCATCTTGTCGAGCAGGCCGGCGCGGTTGTCCGTCGGTGGCGCATCGGCAAGCGTTGCCTCGTAGCCCAGTCCGGCCACGGCGGTAGTCAGCGCATCCGATGACGTGCCCGCCTCAATGGCGAGTTGCGCTGTGCCCTTCGGATAGGACACCAGCGCCGATTGCACGCCGGGCACTTTCTCCAAGGCTTCCTTGACGTGAGCCGCGCACGAGTCGCAGGTCATCCCGGTGATTTTCAGGGTGGTCATGTATTTTTCCTTTTCTGTGGTGGCTACGGCTGTTGCCGTCAGCCACGTTGTTCTGGCAATTCACAGCTGTCCGGCCCGCAGCGGCGATGTGCTGGCGAGATGAAATCCCAGACCGACACCCCAACCATCAAGGCCAGGCCGACATAGAGCAGTCCACCGCTCTGCCAGCCGTAAGCCCGCATTAAAAACACCGCTGCCAGCACCAAGATCGGGCCTATCGTGCCGAGCGCCGTGCGTCGCCACTGTCGATGATTGAGCCAAGCGATAGCATTGGCGAGTAACGCGATGCCGGCGAACATCGGCAGCAGGATGCCAATGAATAGCCCCTCGTACTGGCTCAAGAAGCCCAGTCCGATGGCCGCGCCAAAGCTGGCGATGGCAGGAAAACAGGCGGCGCAGCCCATCGCGGAAACGACGCTGCCGAGCGCGCCGGTTTTGCCAGCGATGCGCGTGATGAGTCCCATGTGTCGCTCCCGAGTTCGGTTAACGGATCAGCGTTTGAGGCTGGACGGATAGCCCGCGTCCTCGGTCGCCTTGGTCAACTTCTGGACGTTGGTCTTGGCATCGTCGAAGGTGACGACGGCCTGGCGCTTGTCGAAACTTACGTCGGTCTTGCTCACGCCCTCAACCTTGGAAAGCGCGTGCTTGACAGTGATCGGGCAAGAGGCGCAGGTCATGCCAGGCACGGACAGCGTGACGGTCTGGGTGGCGGCCCACACGGGGGCAACAACGGCAGCGAGGGCGAGGGCGGCAAACAGTTTTTTCATGATGAACTCCTGTGATTAATAGAAAAATGGCATGACGTAGGGAAATCCGAGCGAGACCAGGACCAGCGCGGCCACGATCCAGAAAATGAGCTTGTAAGTAGCTCGCACTTGGGGAATCGCGCAGACCTCACCCGGTTTGCAGGCTTGCGCCGGGCGGTAGATGCGCCGCCAGGCGAAAAACAGCGCGACCAGCGCTGCGCCGATGAAGATCGGGCGATAGGGTTCCAGCACCGTCAGGTTGCCGATCCATGCCCCGCTGAACCCCAAGGCGATCAAAACCAGCGGCCCCAGGCAGCAGGCCGACGCAAGAATGGCGGCCAGCCCACCGGCGAAGAGCGCGCCGCGCCCGTTTTGTGGTTCAGACTTTTGTGGTTCAGACTTTTGTGGTTCAGACATACGCTTGTCCTTTCAAATTTGGTTTGGATAGCTTAAGCTTACTTCCGTAGTTATGTACGGAGTCAAGCGATATGCAAATTAATTTTGAGAATCTGACCATTGGCGTTTTTGCCAAGGCGGCCGGGGTCAATGTGGAGACCATCCGGTTCTACCAGCGCAAGGGCCTGCTGCCGGAGCCAGACAAGCCCTATGGCAGCATTCGCCGCTATGGCGAGGCGGATGTAACACGAGTGCGGTTCGTGAAATCGGCCCAGCGGCTGGGCTTTAGCCTGGACGAAATCGCCGAGCTACTGCGGCTGGAGGATGGCACCCATTGCGAGGAAGCCAGCGGCCTGGCCGAGCACAAGCTCAAGGATGTGCGCGAGAAGATGGCCGACTTGGCACGCATGGAGGCCGTGCTGTCTGAACTGGTGTGCGCCTGCCATGCGCGGAAAGGGAACGTTTCCTGCCCGCTGATTGCGTCACTGCAAGACGGAACGAAGCTCGCTGCATCGGCGCGGGGGAGTCACGGGGTGACTACGCCTTAGCGTGCTTTATTTTCCGAATTCTGAGACGACCCCAACTAGCGAAATGTTACAGATTTAATAGGGGTCTTAGTCTGCGAATCTTCATGGGAGACGGGACTAATCAGAGCCCTCGCTCTTGGATAACATTAGACGCTCGCGCGCAAAATTCCACCCATTCCGATAAGGCGGCGTATAGAGCCTTAGCGGCATCTGAGGTTGGCGCGTACTTATCTCTGTCGCAAGCCCATCTGGTGAACCGCTTCAGGGTATGCAGGCATCGTAGTCAGTGTCTGAGGGTCGGTTGAGGTCAATTTTGACTTCAAGAATCTAGACGTGGAGGGGAGGCCTCATGCCCGGCAAGACTTTAATTTCCATTGGCATGAGGCGCATGTTATTCGTGAACAGGCAAGATCCAAGTTTAAGCTTGTTTACTGATATTTTGCGGAGCCGATGAACTTAGAGAAATGCTCGCACCATATTTGGACCGTTGTAAACTCGTTGACGTTGACGCTTGCAGGAATGGTTTTCTTGAAATTCCCGAAGTTTTTCAATTCGCCAATCAGAATTGCTTCTTTCTTTATGTCCAAAAACGATTCTTTGTCGGTGGCTTGTTTCTTTGTCAGGTAAATTTTGTAGTCTGGACCAGGTGCTACATCACCTTTAAATACAATTTCGTTATCCGTAACAAAAAGTTGTCCATTCGCCCAGTGAAGGGCGTCGCTGCCTTTCTGATCTTTCTTGAACTCTCCGCTATACTTTGCCACCTTTTGCACTTCTTCAATTTCGGCGATGGTGGCGTTTTCTTGTGCTGTCAAAATCGGAAGTATATAGATCCCTAGCCCAACTCCCGCGCCAAACAGAGCCAGGTGGGACGCGAGCAGAATTATTTTTAATTGCTTTTTCATGGGTTGCCTCATGCAGTGAGTTATTTGGTGTGTCCATCATAATAGCTGGTTGCAGGATCTGAGTGCAAGGGGTTATTGAATTGAAGCGGGAGCATCATGCCGCATCACCACGGCTTCTTGCATCACTTCGCCCATCACCTCGATCGGGCATTTGAAGTCGAAGCGTTTGCGCGGTCGCATATTCAGTTGCAAAGCGATGGCGTCCAGGGCTTCCTGACTATGCACCGACAAGTCCGTGCCCTTGGGCAGGTACTGGCGGATCAGTCCATTGATGTTCTCATTGCTGCCGCGTTGCCAGGGGCTGTGCGGGTCGCAGAAGTAGATCGCCACCCCGGTCCGCTGGGTGATCTCGGCGTGCCGCGCCATCTCCCGGCCCTGGTCGTAGGTCATGCTCTTGCGCACCGCCAGCGGCATGCCATTGAGCGCCGCACTGAAGCCCTCCAGCGCCGAGGTCGCCGTCGCGTCGGCCATCTTGATCAGCATCAGGTAGCCGCTGGTACGCTCCACCAAGGTGCCCACCGCCGAGGCATTGGCCTTGCCCTTGATCAGGTCGCCCTCCCAATGGCCTGGCATCAGCCGGTCTTCGACCTCCGGCGGGCGCACGTGGATGCTGAGCATTTCAGGGATCTGGCCGCGCCGATCGACGCCGCCAGAGCGCGGCCTGCGACTCGTCTTGCCCTGGCGCAGGCAGATGATCAGCTCCTTGCGCAGGCCACCGACCGGCAGGGCGTAGATCGCGTTATAGATCGTCTCGCGGCAGACGTAGGCCTCTCTGAGGCTGGGTATGTTCATGCTGCGCAGCTTGCCGGCAATCTGCTCGGGAGACAAACCCTCACGCAGCATATGGACGACCAGCTCGAAGCGCTCACTGCCCGGCAGCAGCTTGCACTGAGGCCTGCAGACCTGGCGGCGGACCTGCATCTGCTGCTGGGCAGCACAGGCCTGGTAGCGGGTGCCAGGGGCCCGGTTGCGGCGCAGCTCCCGGCTGATGGTCGAGGGGGAGCGGCCGAGCATCCGGGCAATTCGCCGCTGGCTGAAACCTTGGGCAAGGCCGAGTTGAAGGGTCGCACGTTCGGGGATACTGAGTTCGTGATAGGACATAGTGGCAGCACCGTACCGGAAAGGTCAGGTGTTGCACTCAGTTTTTGCGGCCGCCGTGCGTGATATGGCTTTGAGGGGAGGTAGTCGAAAGAATATTGGTATCTTTTGGGAGTTCTAAGTTTCGACCCGTCACTGGTAAATTCTGGCGCATAAGAGCCTCAAGGGTTGACTGTTTTATTTTATTGTATTCGGCATTAAGCCCAATTTCTTGAGCGTTACGATAAAGCTAAATAACTGTGCGAAATAGTAGATCACTCAGGTAAGGGAACTCAATGCAGTTTGCGCGATCAGATCAGTCGCCAAACAAACCAAACCCACAAACGCATTGAGTATGAACAAAATAGCATTTTTGTACGGCGCTGAACAATGATTGACGATCTAACGCTCCAGAACCAAATCAGGGATCTGGCTTTAGCGAGTCGGAGCGAACCGACCGATGGTTGGCGTACCGAAGAGCTTGACCCTAAGTTGTGGAACGGTTGGCGTAAAATGATTCAGGGGGACCGGCTAGAAATCGCTGAATACGATCTGACGGCTAAGGTTAGCCAAGGGGACTCTCCTAGTGACAAGCCCGGAGTGGTTGAAGGTCTAAAACAAAGAATAAGGGCTTACAACTTTAGTAAACAAAGGACGTCATCAATAGCAGTGATATAAAAAGTTATCTTTGCCGCCCCGATAAGGCTTTACGGGGCGACTAAGTCTCACCCAACCGACAATTCCGATAGTTTCAGAATAAGCTTTGAGTTTTCTAAGATTGGAATTACTACACCACAGCACGTACTCGAGATACTACAAATAGCTTTTTGGTAGGACCGATACCGAATAAATATCCATAATACATCAGGAGAAACTTTTTTTAATTTTCTGTAACCGGTCATAAATCAGTGGCGGATAATTTGCATGATATTCACCACACTCTGGGCAATGCTCTTGTTTTAGGTACGCTTGATTGTCGAGATCTTGATAAGGAAAAACGCTGAAGAGAAGTTCGTGCTGCATAAGCGTTTTATAAAAACTCTTATGATAAGGTGCAATCTCGCTGTCTTTGATTTTGTCGAAATATAGGTCAACGCTGTTCAAAATGCTCATAATTTCTTTAACCCCGTCGAACCTTAAAATGTCGTCATCTTTGTGAATATCAACATCTAAGCTCTCTAGATCCTCAATGAAACATTTAATCGCTCGCCGGGAATGCAAAAGGATCATTTGCGACTTGCCATCAATCATCTTTTCCTGATCGTAGCTAAAATTTTTAATGTTTCTTTCGACGAACATATAAAGTTCGTGAAGCTGATTCAACTCGTGCCTCAGTTGCTCCTTCGTATATTCCTTTTCGATTTGCTGATGGAGGATGCCATTAGCGTCAATCTGAGCTTTTAACACCAGAAAGAGAAGCACTGAACCCAGAATTTGTACAAATGGGCTTGAAATACCTCCAAGAACATCTCCTATTTCGCCATAACCTTTCAAATATTGCAGCGGAAGAAGAGGTGCAAACAAAGGGATAAGCAGGCAAGCCGCACCACCAATGACTATGACCCAGAAAGCTATTTTGGTAACAGGAGAGTTATAGATATTCATTTTTACACCTTTTCAGAATTTTCTTTTCTGTACGCGCTAGGAGTTTTGCCAATTTTTTTCTTAAACAACTTTTGAAAGTGTTCATGTGCCGGATACCCAATGGCTTCACTCACTTCGGGAACAGACTTACCGGATTCTTTAAGCAGCTGCTTTGCTTTTTCAAGCCGACAATAGGTTAAATAATCAAGAGGTGTCATGCCTGACAGCTCCTTAAATTTGACGCTGTAGTTCGTACGCGACATCCCCGCAATCCCGGCGAGATCGTCAAGACCCCATTTTTTATCGAGACTATGATGAATAGCTTCCAAGGTTTTGCTGAGTTGCGGATTTTCGATCAGTTTGAAGAATCCAGCATTTTTATTGGATTTGTACATGTGGATTCTTAACGCTTGCACGAAGATAATTTCGGTCAGCTTTCTGACTAACGTGTTGCTTCCAGGAAGCCCTGATTTTGCTTCCTGCTCTATAATACTTAAAAGCATGGCAAGCCAAGGCGAGTGGGAGTTATCAGCACTCTTGATATGCACGACATTTGGCAGCGAATTTAAGAATGGATGATCGGGTCCGCCATTAAAACAAAAATGTCCGCAAACGACGTTGGCTTTGAGCTTGCTCTGATCACCGTATTCCAAAACTTGAGCTTCGGTGAGGTTGGCTTTAGCTCTAAATTCGACCGCAGGCTCGGCCTTGATTTTTGGTGCACTGGCCATGGTGTGCTCCATCCCTTTGAAAAAGATCAAAATATCGCCCTGCTCCGCCAATGCTTTAAGTTTAAGTTTTGGCACCTCATACCAAAACTCGCCATGAGTCACGATGTGAAATCTCGCTAGATTCTCTTCCTGCGGGAGGCTGATGCCCCAGTCTCCCGCAAATGAGGTTCTATACCAGTAGCTGCTAGTAAGCTCTACCTTATCTAAAATTTCACTGAGAACATCCATATATAGCTCCTACGTAAACTGTCCAATAGGTCATGTTATACGAACTATTGAACATATTATATCTATTTTACATGCTGTAAAGTCAGTCTAATCAGTAAGTGGATGAAAACTAAGGAGGCTTTATGAAACTAGATTATGTGATCGTTGCCGGAGGGTGTTTTTGGGGTCTCGAAGACCTCCTTAGGAGTCTGGACGGTGTGACGTCAACGAAGGTGGGCTACTCTGGCGGAGATTTTGATGATCCTACCTACGCCGATATTATAACAGGGAAAACGGGGCACGCCGAAGCGGTTCGCGTGGAATACGACCAAGACGAAATATCTCTCGAAGAGATTCTACATTACTTTTTCAAAATCCATGATCCGACTACGAAGAATCGCCAAGGAAATGATGTTGGCACTTCGTATCGCTCGGCAGCGTTCTATCGTGACGATGCACAGAAAGCGATTATCGAAAACGTGATTGATGAGGTCAATGAGATCGGTCGCTTCGAGAATGAAGTGGTCACGACCGTCACCCTGGAAAAAGAATTCTACGACGCTGAGGCATATCACCAAAACTATTTGCAGAGGAATCCCAGCGGATACTCTTGCCATTTTGAAAGAGACTAAATCATGAACCAAATGAACGAGGAAAAAATGAAAGCACTTAAGAATGTTGTTATTTATACGAAAGACCATTGTCCATTTTGCGCACGCGTGAAGAATTACCTAACTGCTGAAAAGGTCGATTTCAAACAAATTCGCGTAGACGACGATCCGAAGACTTACCTGGAGTTGAAGGAAAGAACAAATCTCCAAACTGTACCGCAAGTTTTTGTGGATGGAGAATTCATTGGTAGTGCTACAGACTTCTTCTCGTGGATTGATAGCTAAAGAGTGAACCCTAAAATAAAGGAGCAAATATATGTTCAATTGGAAAAGCATTTACAACTACCTGGATAACGGCACTCCCGCGCCTCCCAAAAAAGTAGAAAAGAGCGAGGAAGAGTGGAAAGAAATTCTGACGCCAGCGCAATTTCGGGTCATGCGGATGAAAGGCACCGAACGCGCGCACACCGGAGAACTCTGTTCATTTTATGAAGCTGGAAGGTACGCCTGTGTGGGCTGCGACACCGAACTCTTTGACTCGAACCTAAAGTTCGATTCGGGAACGGGATGGCCGAGTTTTTCTGAGCCAGTCGCAGACAACGTAATTCAATATGAACTGGATACGACCTTCGGGCGCAGAATCGAAGTGCTATGCAATGTGTGCGAAGCCCATCTGGGGCACGCTTTTCCAGACGGTCCTGAGCCATCAGGGGTCCGATTCTGTATTAACTCGGAGTCATTGAAGTTTGTAGAATAATTTTTAAATCGAGGGGGTTTATGAAAGTGAACCTTTTGAAAAAAGGAGCCGTTCGTGTTGATTAAGCTGTTCGGTCATAAAGACTGCCATAAAACCAAGATTTACCATTCGTACTTGCAAGAAAAAGGGAGCCAGTTTGTTTTTTTGGATGTTCATGAAGACGACGCGGCTGCTGATGAACTGTGCTCCATCTATTCGAACGGAAAGCTGAATTTCCCGACAATAGTGGTTGGGACAAAGAAGCTGAGAAACCCCAAGTTCAAGGACCTTGACAGGTGGTTGGAAGCTTCAATGAAATAATGAGTTTTTTAGAATTATTAATAACTTAATAAGCAGTAAGATCAATGATTACAGCAATTTTCCGCAGTTGTGTTACCAAGAAACATGCTGCGGAGTTTTAGCAAAGATACTTCATCAAGCTGGTGTTGGAAAACGTGGTCTTATCGTCGTTTGCACGGCGTGAGGAATGGGAGTGGCTTCAATTTTTGAAAGTTAGGTGAAAAATATGTCGGATCTAAAAATGAATAAAGAAGACGGTGTTGAAAGCTATGAATTTGCAACCCCTGAAGCAATCGAAGAAGCATTGAAAATCGGGAAGCTTAGTCAAACGGTTTTCGGCATGGGTTGCTTTTGGGGACCGGATTCTAATTTTGGAGGGACGCAGGGAGTAGTGCAAACACGTGTTGGCTACGCTGGAGCATCAACTCTGGATCCGAGTTACCGCAACATCAACGGACACGCCGAAGTCGTCAGAGTGATCTACGATAAAGACCAAATCAGCTACAGGGAACTTCTTGGAAGTTTTGAATCATGGTCTGTTCATGGTAGAAAGCAGGGCCAGTATCGCCAGATACTTTTTGTTTTTGATCTGGAGCAAAAACAAGTAGCTGAAGAACTGATTCAAGCGATTGGAAAGGAGAAATCTCCCGAGGTGATTGAGGCCGGAGAACAAAATGGTTATTTTTGGCCCGCCGAAGATTACCATCAAAAGCATCGTCTTCGCAGAAACAAACAGCTTGTAAGTCTTGCAGAAGTAGATTTCGGTCCTCGCTGGGATGAACATCTGTATTTTACTAAATTAAATAGTACCGATAGAAAAGGCTTCAGTCTCTCAAGCTGGCTAAAAAAGTTGTCTCCGGAAATGCAGAAAGCTTACCGAATCGGTTAATCTGAAATTGCAGCTGGCTAAAGAACTCTATTTTCTATATGTAAAGAATGTGACGATCTCCTTCACATGGAGTCCAAGAGAGCATAAAAAATCTGTGTAAGTCGCATTACCCATGTATTTGAAAGGAATAAATAATGCCAATATCAGACCAGCTTATCGACCGAAGCAAGACCTCAGTTTTTATGAGGTCTTGAGATCAGCGCAGCATGAACAGATCTCTTACAGTGTGGCGAACACACTGGTTTGATTGCGGCCTTGGGTTTTAGCTTTGTATAACATCTGATCGGCGACTTCGAGCAACTGCTTTTTGTCGTCAAATAAATCAGCGCTGGCCAAACCTATGCTGACCGTTAATTGTCGTAATAACCACTCATGGTTAGCCACTACCAGCCTTAACTTTTCCAGTGTTTTATTTGCGGACGCTGTGTCTGTGCCTGGCAGGATCAGCACAAACTCTTCACCACCATAACGGGCGAAAAAGTCATAGTTCCTGCTATGGCGCTGAAACAGAGCCGCGACTTGACTCAGTGCCTCATCTCCTGCGGCATGACCATAGCTGTCGTTAAAACTCTTAAAGTGATCAATATCAATCAATGCCAGTACAAAAGATTGTCCTGTTCTTTGCCAGCGAGCAAATTCAGCTTCAAACTTGAGGTCAAAAGCTCTTCTGTTGTTCACCCCTGTCAGCGCATCCGTCATGCTGGTATTATGTAATTGTTCGCCGACTTTTTTCAGCTCCAGTATGGCGATCACTTGTCTGGACAGAGCCTGCAAAGAGCTTATCTGCCGCTGGTTCAGCTGCTTAGGAACATGATCATAGACACAAATAGTACCAATCACTGCACCTTCGGGATCAATCAGCGGCGAGCCAGCATAAAATCGGTAGCCAGGTCCTGAAATCACCATAGCATTGGTACTGAATCTGTGATCTAAAGTAGCGTCAGGGACCACCATTACCGCATCAGGTGTTTCCATTGCATACACGCAAAAGGACTCTTTAATTAATACAGAGGTACGCGAAATACCAACTTTTGCAATTAGATTCAGCTTTGTGTCATCGGTTCGCGTCACCATAGCCACTGGTGCATCACAGATATAACACGCCAGTTCAGTGATATCCCGCAGGTTCTGATCTGCTTCAGCAGGTGCTTTTAGTGTGGTTTCTGCACTAGCTGTTTGAGCTAAACTAAAGGTCATGTACTTCTCCGTTTTTCTACTGCATTTTTCAAAGATCCTGCATAGAAAAATGAATTAAATCGTTGATTTAACTCTAGCATAGATCTGTCAGACTTGAAGTTATCTCTGTAGCAATGGTATTGTTTTGTACAATATTCGCCTGCTTGATTTGAGTTTTAGCTGTATTTATAAACTTTTGGCTTTTCCGGTCGCAGGCTCTATAATTTGCTCGTTTAAATCCAACTCTTCGTCTAACGTCATCTATTTAGTGTGCATGCGGCCTCCGGAGCATTTTCCGTGGCTTATTTTACCGAAGCATCGGGATTGCTAAATAGAGCTGAACGCTGTAATGCGCTTTCGAACTGAGCTTTCCGTAACTTCGGCATTAGTTCATGTACCTTGCTTACTGGATGTTGGTTGACGCGCAGCAGCACGTCCGTCAGATAATCGTAAACGTTAATAGCAGTGTTGACCTTGCTTTGAATGACGCCAACATGCTTAGCACCAAGCTCCGTTCAGCAGAATCACAGCCAGTTTTTCAGTTATCCCAAGTGTCACTCTCAGATTAAAGGCCGCCATACCGGATGTAGTGCCAACAAGAAAACTAAAACACAACTTCGCTGATCATCGCTGAGTGTTTATAAATCGTCTCCCATCACCGGTATCGATAAGCAGATAAGCCTGGTTATGCCATTAGCAGTTCTTGAAGCATTCCTGCTTTCAATGTCGTCAACGTGATCACGATTTGAGTTGAGATAACGACTCTGTTGCTGAAGACTCTCAGTTAATTGCCACTCACCAGATTCAAGAACAGCACCCGCTAACTCGGCACATACTGTTGCAAAACCATAAAGCGCTTGATTATCGCGGGTAAAACGCAGCGGCATCGTCTGGCCTTTTACAAGAAGGGACCATTCCAAAACTCTGTACTTACCTTTTAATCGGTTACTGACAAAAATAGTTATACTTGTACCGCTGGCGCCAACAACTAAAAAGCTCGTGATAGCTAGTCCTATCAGAGACCATAACTCTGGTTTCCCACTTAGTAACAGTGGATTAGGCAAATGACTCCTCAAAACGAGATCAGCACCAAGGGTCAGCGCTGTTTTATACACTGCTTGTTCTAATAATGGAGTTGCATTGACCAGTGACGCAACAGCATCACAACTATAAGGTTCTAGAACTGCCGTAGCTCTCAACCATTCTGTTTCATGGGCAATCGCCAACAAATTTGACCAAATTCGAACCAGTGCCGCTATATGAATGGAGTTTTCATCAGTCAGGACGGTTTGATTAAGCTGCTTATCCAGTTCCTGATGCCAGTATTGGTATTGGCTTGTCAAAAGTACAAACAACTCAGATTGAAGCAACTTATTATTAGTTACCGGTCTTATCCTATTTGACATCTCATTGAATAGTTGTATAAATTTTTTGTCTGCTTGTTGCTCACGCTTTAGCAGATCTTGCTGTTGTTGAAGCATCTGTAAATCGTATTCAATGGCCTGCTTAAAAAGTGTGAGTAAGGAACAGTGTTGTGATGCCCGATCTGGGCTTGAAAAGTCCAACATACACAAAGTACCGAAAGTTTTTCCGCTAGGCCAAAGCAATGGCAGGCCATAGTAATAACTAAAGCCTGCTGCAAATGTTGGGTTATTGTTTTCATATCGGGTACCGATTGCATTTTCAACTAGTAATGGCTGGTTACTGGAAATGACTTGGGAACAATAAGTGTTAAGTGCCAATGGAACAGGTTCACCGCAATAAAAAGTTGGTACTGACACACTGCCAACAGCCTGACAAATTTCGTTTTTATCTAATCGATTAATCAGCACACAAGGCACTTCCGCGACTTGAGCCATCGAGTTTACAATGCCTTGCCAGCGCTCTAGGAGCAGAGCGGTTTCTATGCTCAAATCTACTGCCATTTGTTCCCTCAGTATTTAAATAGTCCCCTTTTGCATCATTCGATCTTGTTTATCTCAGAGTATCAAACAGGAAACAAAGTGATTGATGTCAATCAGGGAATTAGCAGCATTGATGCATTAAGCGGCGCACATACACTCTAAGTAAAGTGCTTAAGTCTGATTATGGCAAGAAATTGTTACTTTGTCAGGGATAGTCAACACTTTATTAGCGAGAGACTTGCTTGGCTGACATTTAAGACAAATCGCGAGATTCCAAATCTGCCACCAACAGTCGGAACTGAGTAACTCACTTGAGCTTTAAAAAGTAAAGCATTGAAATATTTATGGTATTTATACATCCTACCTAGCTCACAGCAGAGTTTAGCATCGTGCATTAATATGACCTTACACTAAAAATACGTACTAGTTGACGTCTATCAAACTCGTTTACGAGATAGTGTAGTGGTCGACAAATTTTGGCCACATCGTTATTGCCTAATAACCGATGCTCTCTTTAAATGCGAAATGAGTAGTGCACGCATTTTTAGCCTTTTGGCAAAACGTTGATGTCTCGAAATTTTCAAGCGCTGTGCCTTGTTTATTTTCAGAAACGTCTGCTTTCAGTGAGTTCCTGATGCTCGGGCGCTCTAAATTATGGGTATAGACAATCTGATTTGCCCTATATTTGCAGTTTTTCGTGAACCCTTAATTTCACAACTCTTTTAATCTGATATCCAAAGTCTGCATCCATACATAGCCCCTACGTAAACTGTCTAATAAGTCACATTATACGAACTATTGAGCATGTTATATCTATTTTACATGCTGTAAATTCAGTTCCATTAGTAAATAGATAAAAACCAAGGAGGCTTTATGAAAAATAAATAATGTGATCGTTGCCGGAGGGTGTTTTTGGAGTCTCGAAGACCTCCTTAGAAATCAGGACGGCGTGACGTCAACGAAGGTGTGTAGTGGCACTGAAATGGCGACTGCGCAAGACGTGAAGATGAGCTGTCTGATAGCAACGGATTATCAAGCAGAACCTTCTTAAATACAATTTATTCCACGCCAATACAGCGTGCTGTCTTTCAAATCACTAGGAGAAATTTATGTCACGTTTGAACACCCCTACCACAATCGACGCCGCGCCTACTGCTACCCATACCTCACTCAAGGCTGTGGAAAAACAACTGGGCCGCGTTCCTAACATGTTCCGCGTCGTTGCCAACAGCCCTGCTGCGCTGACTGGCTACCTGCAATTGAGCGCAGCATCAGCACAGGGCGGCTTGGGTACAGCGACTCTTGAGCGTATTGCCCTAGCCGTCGCTGAGATCAACGGCTGCGATTATTGCCTTGCTGGCCATTCCTTCCTAGGCCGTAAGGTGGCCAAGCTTGATGATGCTGAACTCACTGCCAACCGCAGCGGTGCATCAAATGACCCTAAGGCCGACGCAGCCGTGCGTTTTGCTGCCGCCGTAGTCCGCCAGCGCGGGCAAGTCAGCAATGACCAGGTCCAAGCGGTGCTGAACGCTGGCTACAGTGATGCACATGTAGTGGATATTCTGTTGGCTGTTGCCCTGAACACTTTCACTAACTACGTTAACGAAGTGACACAGACCGAGGTCGACTTCCCGGCCGTTCAACCACTAGGCATTGATGTCTAATCCATTGGTGCTCAACTACAGCAATTACCTAAGTTAGGTTCGACTCGAGTAAACATATAGTTTTTCTCAAGAGTCATATCATTTTAGTGGGCTACATAGAGTGAGTCCACATGGCTAAAAATAATTGGAGATATAAGATGACTATTCCCGAAATTGAAAATGGTGTCCAGACTACCAATATCCTTAGTAATAATCTCGGTGCAAAAGTCACTAAGTTTGGTATAGGTGGCATCTACGTTGCCATGACGATAATATATTTGTGGTTTGGTGGTATGAAATTCACTAGCTACGAAGCAAACGGTATACATGGTTTTGTTAGTAATAGCCCTCTGCTTTCATGGATGTATAGTTTCCTCAGCATTCAAGGATTCTCAAATTTTCTGGGTGTGCTTGAAATTTCAGTTGGCCTGTTAATCGCTGCACGAGTTTTCTCCCCTAAGCTCGCAATCTTGGGCGGTGTACTTTCAACCGGACTCTTTTTTACGACATTGTCGTTCATGCTGACTACACCCGGTGTTTTTGAGGCATCTCTTGGGTTTCCTGCGATCTCTGTGGTTCCTGGCCAGTTTTTGCTAAAAGATTTAGGCTTGTTTGTCGTGTCTATATTTATCGTAGGCACATCACTTACAGCACTGGAGCACAAAAACAAATAAGCCGCATCCGAAACAACTATAAGTTAGAGGGCCTTAAATTCTGCGGTATAGGTCTTGCAGTTCTTTTTAGCTGTCATAGGCACCTCGTTATGTGATTTTACTCACTTAGCGCGGTGTACAGAACTACTGGATCAGATCATTTTTTCGGGTTAACGGCCTAAGTGAAATAAATTCTGTAAACAGAAGGTCTCTTATAATCTGAAAGGCACATGGCTCTACTCTATAAGAGGACATTTATGAATACCTATCAAAAATCTATGAATGCGATTTCTGCTCTGACTAAGGAGCAGTATCGGGTGACGCAAGAAAATGGTACAGAGCGTCCAGGGACTGGTGAATTGCTAAAGAACACCAAGCCCGGCATTTACGTGGATATCGTGTCAGGTGAGCCTTTATTTGCGTCTTCTGCCAAGTATGAATCAGGGTGTGGTTGGCCGAGCTTTACCAAAGCGATAGACTCTGTCAACGTAATTGAAATCACTGATAGGTCGCACGGCATGACCCGCACAGAAGTGCGCTCAACTCATGGCGACAGTCACTTAGGCCATGTATTTTCAGACGGTCCCAAAGACCAGGGTGGCCTACGTTATTGTATTAACTCAGCGTCATTACGTTTTATTCCTAGGGAAGAAATGGCAAGTAAAGGTTACGCAGAGTATTTAGACCAAGTAGAGGACATTTAATTATGGCAATTGAACGCGCAGTATTAGCCGGTGGCTGCTTTTGGGGCATGCAGGATCTTATCCGCAAACGTCCCGGTATCACTTCAACCCGAGTAGGTTATACCGGTGGTGAAGTGGCTAATGCTACCTACCGCAATCATGGTAACCATGCTGAAGGCATTGAAATAATGTTCGATAATGAAATCACCAGCTATCGACAAATTTTAGAGTTTTTCTTTCAGATTCATGACCCTAGTACAGTAAATAGACAAGGTAATGACAAGGGCACATCTTATCGCTCAGCCATTTATTATACCTCTGAGGCACAGCATGCTGAGGCAGTAAAAACCATTGCTGACGTGGATGCTTCGGGATTATGGCCTGGAAAAGTAGTGACTGAAGTCGAACCTGCAAGTGATTTTTGGGAAGCGGAGGCTATGCATCAGGACTATTTGGAACTCCGACCAAATGGCTATACCTGCCACTTCCCCAGACCAGACTGGAAGTTGCCCTCATCTCAATGAGTTTGCAGCAGCCCACACAGACTTGCAATTTGCATACGACAACCACCCTTAATACAATCGGCTTAGGCGGTGGTTGTCACTGGTGCACCGAAGGCGTATTTTCATCACTTATTGGCATTGCTACTGTCAATCAAGGTTGGATCGCCTCAATTGGTGACAACGCTCAGTTCAGCGAAGCCATTGAAGTGGTTTTTGATCCGACTGTTATTTCTTTATCAACCTTGATCGAAATCCATTTACATACTCACGCGAGCACATCAAACCACTCAATGCGTGGTAAATATCGTTCAGCGATATACGCTTATGATGAGGTTCAGTATAACCAGGCTGTAAACATATTAGATGCCTGTAGAGCTGATTTTGAGCAGCCAGTCATTACTCAGGTTTATTTTTTTAAGGATTTTAAAGCGAATAAAACTGAGCTTATCGACTACTTTTATACAGCACCCAACAGACCATTTTGTCAAAGGTACATTCATCCAAAACTCACCTTCTTATTAGCACGTTTCAGCCACTATGTTGATACGCATAAATTGACAGAGTCAGGTGTAGAGTTAACATCGATATAGGCTGTGCTACTCTGCAAGTTCGAGCGTCATGATTACCAACTCTAGTAGTGGCATCGATCACACGAAAACTAAAACGATGTCACCGCAAACGAATGGGATCTGCGAGCAGTTTGATAAGGCGATCCTGAACGAGTTTTATCAGGTGGCTTTTCGCAACAAGTTAATCAAACGCTGGAGACGCGGCAAAATGATCAGGATGAGTGGCTGTCTTACAACAATGAACGAACTCATCAGGGCAAAATGTGCAACGGCAGAACGTCAGTTGAAACTGATCTGATCCAGTAGTTCTGTACACCGCGCTAAGTGAGTAAAATCACATAACGATACAACAACGTTACCCTACATAATCCCAAACTAATTTATCGTTGGAAACGCGAGTTATCCGTGAAGATGATAGAGCTTCTACGCGAGATCCTTTCCAACTGAGTCTGTTCGATGCTCTGTTATACCAATATCTTTGGAAACGCCCTTCGATGGTAGCTTGTTGCTTCTATCAACATTCATACACTTTTGTGAAAAAAATTTCCTGTGTATTTATCGGTATAGCATAAAGTCCATAATCAAATTAAAACGCTACCTAGTACAAAATTGCCTATTATTTAACCTTGACACTACCAATATGCACTGATCTGATATATATTGATTTAATGTATATTTTGCAGGCGATTTTTATGAAAAGTGCACTACTGCGGATCATCACCAACCAGAGGTAAGCGTAACGCCAACCACACCTTGCGGTGTGGCTGGTGATCAGTAAGGCAGGAGTTGCTGTAGTTTCTCTTGGGTGTTGGCTTTGGGTAGCTCGGTTAATAAGCGGCATAGGTAATCATACGGCTCCAGTCCGTTGATTTTTGAGGTCTCGACCAGGCTGTACAGTGCCGCACTGGCTTGTGCTCCCGTCTTGGTATTAGCGAACAACCACGCCTTGCGACCAATCACGAACGGTTTGATGGCGCGCTCCGCACGATTGTTGTCGATATTCAGACAGCCATCATCCAGATAGCGGACAAGCTTGGGCCACTGATTCAGGCTATACGTAATAGCCGCTCCCAGTAAACTTTCTTTCGTGACACTCTCGCTTGATTTATCCAACCAGCTTTTGAATTGCGCGAGCAACGGCTTGGCTAGCGTTTGCCTGGCTTCATATTTCTTATCAGGC
>NZ_JAKKRV010000028.1:0-32888 GCF_025653985.1 Shewanella sp. SM69 | reverse complement strand
GAAGTGAAACGCAAACGCGCCGATGGTAGTGTGGGGTCTCCCCATGTGAGAGTAGGTCATCGCCAAGCGCCTAATTTAGGTTAACGTGTAGACGTTAAGCTAAAGGAGCGGTAGTTCAGTTGGTTAGAATACCGGCCTGTCACGCCGGGGGTCGCGGGTTCGAGTCCCGTCCGCTCCGCCAACATTAAGAGATAAGCCTCATCGAAAGATGAGGCTTTTTTCGTTATGGCGTCGCGGGTAATTCGTGTCCGTGACGCTAACGCTTCGGGCTCGAAGCATGTGGTTATCGTCATAGTCGGGCATCATGTAGATGACATTCTTATCAGAATATGAAATTTTTGTTTTAAAGCTAAACCTATTCTATTAATTAGCAAAGTTTATCCATTTCCGAAAGCCCAACTGAGTCATCTTCTGTGGCTCCTCAAGACATTAATGCTATCGAGCATTACATAACAATATCGCCATACCTATTGAAACAACGATTTGCCAATGTGTGCTGCCTCGGCCATGACTACATCTGCTCTATCGGATTCAATTTGATTCAAACGGTTGCTGTCTGATGGCACTAGGACGTGTTCCTGTAGTCGCCCAAAGCCATGCTACTTCATTTTCAAAACGATTGAGGGAAAGGATAGATAAGCGCACAGATGCAGCAAGGTGCGCTTAGGAAGGGGGGCTACTGGTTGTGCTCAGAATGTTTGCGATGGAGAACTTCAAGTAGTTCATCTTCGAGTTCGAAGCGTGTTTCCATATTATGGGCGAGCTCAGATAGGTCTTTATCGAGTTGATATAATACGAAATCGTCTTGTGTTTCCGCATATTTATCGTTGAAATCTAATGCTGCATTCGTGGTTGGCGTGATTTTGGGCAATACTTGTTGCGCGAGCGTTTTGCTTGATTCGCCATATTCACTGCAGGCATTAACGACTTTATCATAGACCTCGAAATGTCCTTCGGAGACATAGTCAACTAATAAGTCACAGAAAGATTTAACATGTTCGAACGAGGGAAGTGATTTTTCTGATTTACTGTAAGGAGGAAGCCCAGCAATTTGGCAGTAATGCACTAACAGTTTTCGACGGTTTTTTAGCCATTGATCAATAAGCTTATTTGAACCGCCCCACTTCTGTTCTGCTTTTTCGAGTTCTCTCAGCATGATGCATTCCATTTAAGTGCCAGCACATAACTCTAATGTAGGGACAAGTTGCTAATCGATCAACTCTTTTCATGCGAATTTGCGAGAATGACGAAATGGACAAACCAGCTGTTTCGTATCGGAAAATGCAAATAAAAAGCCCAACGATAGAAACCTATCGTTGGGCGAGTAAAGTTTATAGCAGGCTCGATGCGACGAGCTTCTTGATTGTTCTTGCTAGCGCAGACTTTTTATACCAAAGGCGGGGAACCGGCGCAACTTTTTTCTGTCTGAGTGTGACTTCGTTACGAATAAATGAGCAGTATGTTAGCTGGCTAACATTTTCCGGTTTATGCGGTCAAATCGACGCCAATGATGGGGAATAGCTCACATAAATTTGCACATAAAGGTTACATTATTCGCGTAAATGCTAAACTACCGACCCAGCGGATCTCAATAAGACTAGGAACCAAGCCCAATGGCAGAATTAAAGAATGATCGTTATTTACGCGCCCTACTAAAAGAGCCTGTCGATGTGACCCCTGTGTGGATGATGCGTCAAGCTGGCCGTTATCTTCCTGAATATAAAGCCACTCGCGCTCAAGCGGGTGACTTCATGTCTTTGTGTAAAAATCATGAGCTTGCCTGTGAAGTCACGCTGCAACCTTTACGTCGTTATGATCTCGATGCGGCGATTTTGTTTTCCGATATCCTAACTGTGCCCGATGCTATGGGTTTAGGTTTGTATTTTGAGGCGGGTGAAGGCCCACGTTTCGAGCGCCCAACAGACACTATCGATGCGATCAAAAAGCTCTCAATTCCAGATCCAGAAGATGAGCTGGGTTATGTGATGAAAGCCGTTAGCACTATTCGCCGTGAACTGAATGGCGCAGTGCCGTTAATTGGCTTTTCTGGCTCACCTTGGACCTTAGCGACTTATATGGTTGAAGGTGGTTCGAGCAAAACCTTCGAAAAAATTAAGAAGATGGCTTACGCAGAGCCAATGGCATTACACATGCTGTTAGATAAATTAGCCGATTCAGTGATCCTATACCTGAATGCTCAAGTTGCTAACGGTGCGCAATCTTTGATGATTTTTGACTCATGGGGCGGCGCGTTATCGCACTCTGCTTACCGTGAGTTCTCTTTGCGTTATATGCAGAAGATTATTGATGGTCTGACACGCTTTGCCGATGGCCGTAAAGTGCCAGTGACGCTGTTTACTAAAGGCGGTGGTTTGTGGCTAGAAGCGATGGCAGAAACTGGCTGTGATGCACTAGGTTTGGATTGGACGGTAGACATTGCCGATGCCCGTCGTCGTGTAGGCCATAAAGTGGCATTGCAAGGCAACATGGACCCATCTATGTTGTATGCGCCAATTCCACGTATCGAAGAGGAAGTTGGTCATATTTTAGCGGGTTATGGTGAAGGTACTGGCCATGTATTTAACCTAGGCCATGGTATTCATCAGCATGTCGATCCAGAACATGCTGGCGCCTTTATCAAGGCGGTTCATGTGCAATCAAAGCAATACCATAAATAATTTTTGGTTTGCGAAACAGGCCCGCTTGCGGGCCTGTTTTATATCCGACATTTGAATTTGATAGCGTTGGAGCTTCTGGCGAAGGTATCTTTATGGATTAGCGTATGCGGTGGTTTCTATCGTCTGCTAGCTTAATTTTAAACAACGACTTGAATTCCCTATATTCACATACTGATTATGTGTGAATTATCTTGATAAAAAAGTAAAATTCAGAATCGTTTAATTTATAAATTTTATTTTTAAATCAAAGGTATGAAATGGATTTAATTGCATGGAAATGTCTACTTTAGCAACGACTAAAGCGAAGTGATGTTTAATACTATTCGCAAATGAGATATGTTGCATGGCGCAGTGAAGGATTATGCAAGGCCGTCAATCAATTTAGTCATAACAAGCCGTGGTAAGAGATGCACATTGGCAAGAAAATAATGGTATTTATTGCGGGCTTTTGTCTCCCTGCGGTGGTAATTGTCTCCTATTGTCTTGGTTATTGGTACGACCATCGCGTCGAGCTATTACGTCAAGATAGTGCTAACCGTGAGCTTGCCAATATCCAGCAGCAGTTTCAAATTGATGTAGATCGCTTAACCTTTCTCACTAATATCTATGCCTTACCTTTGTCTCAATTAGATGAAGACCAACTTAAAAAGCTTGAATCCTCGTGGCGCGATAGCTCAATGTCAGCCAATCTGAGTTGGTATATTCTACGACAGGGTGAATTGCACCCTTTTTTCCCCAATGAACGTCCCTTTGAGAATGATAAGTTACGAGAAATCGCCAGTGCTATTGTCAGTGCCGATAAGCCCAGTGTTGCTGGCGCTTATTTGATGGGCAAGTATGCTTATGTCGTTACTTCCGTGGCTTCTGCGCCCAATGAATCTGTGCTGCTGGTACGCCAACTGACTGATAAAGACTTACTGGAATATGCTCAGGCCTTATTGGTGACTAAGGTGAGCATGAGCCATTCTCGCGACGTTACGCCAACAGTTGATGGTGTGCACAGTGACGCGATTAACATTCCAAGCCTGCTAAAAGATAAGCCTGTCTACCTGCAAGTACTGTTTTCCGATGGTCCCTTTAGGGAGGTTAAATTTCAACTCGATTGGGTATCGCTCGGATTTATTCTCTTTGGTGTGTTTATTGTTGGTCTTGGTTATATTTGGCTGCGTTCGGGCTTACTCAAACCCTTTAAAAATCTGATGCATCAATTGGCGCTGGTCGATCCTATGTCTAGTGTCTATCAACCCGTTACAAGCGAGGGTAATGAAGAATTAGAAGTGCTCGCCAGCCGTGTTAATAGCTTGCTGGCAAGAATTTATCAGCAAAAAGAACGCGCGAAAATCACCTTAGAATCCATTGCTGAAGCGGTGATTTTGACCGATGTCGATGCCAACGTGATTTATATGAATCCGCGGGCCGAGTTGCTTCTCGATGTTGCTAGTTGCTATGCCATAGGTCAGAGCCTTGCGAGTCTGTTAAAGGCTGGGGAGCAGTTGAACCAAGCGGTTTTTACCTGCATTCGTCTCGAAGAATCAGCGCCGCAGGTCGAGAAAATCAAGCTATTAACTGCTTCGCCTCGGATTATGGAGCGCAGTATCAGCAATCTGCGCAATCACGATAAAGAAATTGTTGGTACTGTCGTGGTATTGCGGGATATCACTCAAGAAGAGTTGCTTAAACACCAGCTACAAAAAAGGGCAAATTTCGATAGCATTACAGGGCTGCTAAACCGTCAGGCATTTGATGAGCAGTTACCCCAATTTGCTGCTTCAGCCAAAACTATCGCCGTTTGTTACCTCGATTTGGAGCAATTCAAGTTGATTAACGACAGCTGTGGCCATACTGCAGGCGATCGTATGCTTGCTATGGTGGCTAAGGCAATGCAGGCTTGTCTTGGACCACAGGAGCTATTGGCGCGCCTTGGTGGCGATGAGTTTGGTTTAGTGATTTGTAATCGTAGTGCCTTATCTGTGGCGCAGTTACTGAAGCAAATGATCGCGCAAGTCTCCATGCAAGTGTTGAACGATAAAAACTGTAATTATAAAGTTGGCCTCAGCATAGGTGTCGCTTTTGGACGTGCGCCTTATATTGATGCGCAAGAATTATTGAAAGACGCGGACATTGCCTGCATTGCCGCTAAAGCTAAGGGGGCTAATCAAATTCATTTTTACGATGATAAAGATAAAGAACTCACCTACCAAAGAAATGCGCCTAAGTGGGCGGTACGTATCGCGCAAGCGATTGAAGAAAACGAGTTGATCCTGTATTACCAACCGATCCGCGGGCTAGGCAGTGGTCCGCAGCGACAACGAATGGAAATCCTGTTACGAATTCAAGAGCCCTGTGGCCGCATTTTGGCGCCTGCGCAGTTTATAGCCGCCGCTGAACGTTTTAAGTTGATGCCAGATATCGATAAAGAAGTCATCCGCAAAGCTTTTTTATGGTTGTCTTTGAACCCCGTGCTTTGGCCTGATCATTGTATTTCGATCAACCTTTCAGGCAATAGTTTAGGTGCCGAAGGTATGGTGGAATATATCGCCCAGCAGCAACACATTTTTGATATTCCAAGCCAATGTATTTGTTTTGAAATTACTGAAACCACCGCGATCCAAAATCGCAATCGTGGTATGGAAATGTTGAAGCAGTTACGTAAACTCGGTTTTTCATTTGCACTGGATGATTTTGGCAGTGGTTTTGCCTCTTATGGTTATCTGCGTGAGCTGCCGGTGGATTATGTCAAAATCGACGGCTGTTTTATTAAGAATCTCGCCGTGAATGCTAAAGACTACGCCATCGTTAAATCGATTCAGGATGTTTGTCGGGTTATGGGAATCGAGACTGTTGCTGAATTTGTTGAGAATCAGGATATTATTGACAGGTTGTTGAGCATAGGCATTAATTATGCGCAAGGTTATGCGATAGGGCGCCCGCAACCCTTAGCTAATTATCGTGAGCAATATGAGACGAGGCTTGCACAACGCGCCTGAAGGATTGCGCTTTTAGCGTGATTATGCCAATTTAGCAAAAGGCGTAATTAACATAGCGATAACAAAGGAATGACTATGGATGGACTCACTGGCAAGGTCGTGATCATCACGGGTGCCTCAGAAGGTATTGGTCGGGCGCTCGCAGTGGCAATGGCGCGAATGGGCTGCCAACTGGTGCTCAGTGCGCGTAATGAAACACGTCTCGCCTCACTCGCTTTAGAAATCGCTAATTATGGTCCGCCTCCTTTTGTGTTTGCCGCCGATGTCTCCAGTCCTGAACAGTGTGAAGCCTTAGTTGAAGCTGCAGTTGCGCATTATGGCCATCTCGATATTTTGATTAACAATGCTGGCATGACTATGTGGTCACGTTTTGATGAACTGACTCAGCTCTCGGTGCTTGAAGACATAATGCGGGTGAATTATCTTGGTCCTGCGTATTTAACCCATGCCGCGTTACCGCACTTGAAAGCCAGTAAAGGCCAAGTGGTGGTTGTGGCGTCAGTCGCTGGATTAACGGGCGTTCCTACTCGCAGCGGTTATGCCGCTTCTAAACATGCTGTGATTGGTTTTTTCGATTCTTTGAGGATTGAATTAGTGGATGATAATGTGGCCGTAACTGTTATTTGCCCCGATTTTGTAGTGTCACAAATTCACAAACGTGCCCTCGATGGTGCTGGTAATCCTTTAGGCAAATCTCCGATGCAGGAAGCTAAGATACTGACGGCTGAGCAATGCGCTAATATGATGTTGCCAGTGATTGCAACTCGAGGCCGTCAACTGATTACTTCACTTCGCGGTCGTTTGGGGCGTTGGCTTAAGCTGATCGCACCAGGCTTAATCGACAAAATTGCCCGCAGGGCGATCGCCTCCGGGCACTAAAGTCTTTGCCACTACAAGCTATTTGCCACTCTTATTGAGATGCTTAATGATGGATTGTTCAGCTTCACTTTGAGTCGCTTTGTCCCCATCGATATCGATAGTCACAGTCGCGTTATGGCCCGTCATATCCTCTGCAATATGAAACCAATCTGGATGCCAGTAAAAGCTGGCTCCTTCTAGGGTTTGCCAGTTATGTACGCCTGATTTTTCACCTTGATAAATAAGATCTTTTATCGAATAACCCATATATTTACCCCATTAATTTCATGATTGTTAAAAATATAAGAAGCTAAATGGTGCACGTCATCTGAACCTAGGTATGTGCTTTACATCACATTTTAAGGTAAACATAAACCCCGCCAGAGCGAGGTTTATGAATAGCGTTAGTATCTTAGCGAGATTAAGGTTTAGCACACTTATGGTTTGGTGCACTGGGTTGGCGAACCCACGCCTTTCCACAGGGTTGTACCATCAGTGAGTGACAGGGGCACAAAGGTTAAACCTTGGCTCATATTGGCGGGTGGCAAGTCGGTTTCTAACTCATACATGCCCATGGGGATAGCCCCTGATGTGGCATTGGCGGCTGTTTGCGCGGCCGCAAGGCTTGAGTAGTGCAGGCCTAACATATCGAAATGGCTGCGCCAATCTTTGCCTGTGAGTTTACTCAAAGACACCAGCATAAAGTCGTTGCCCGGAATATCTTTCACCGTTTTGCCACCGTAGACACTATTGCCTTCAAACGAAAATTGGCCAAAGCCCAGTTTGCTGCGATTCGCTTCCCAATCACTGGCGTTATTCGCATATTTACCGAAAATACGACTGTGTTGATACAGCAAGGTAAAGAGATTAAAGCCATTGTTCAGAGTGGTGCCGTCACTGAGCGTCATGCCGTGAGCCTTAAGCGCCATTTGGATGTAAAACGCCATGCGATAACCGTTATGCACTGCATAAGCATTGCTGGCCCAAGGCGCAGTGTATCTGTCTTCACCAGCATCGAGCACCTTACAATTGGCGCCAAACACTAGGCGTTTACCACTGGTGTCTGTTGTACCTGCGGCATCGGACATAAACACATAAAAGAGATCCTTGTGGTTCATGTGACCATCGGTCACTGTGCTTGTATTACCGTCGCGCAGATAATGGGTTTTCCACTTCACCACATAGGGGAAGATATTGTTGGAGTTTTCCCCTGCGCGGCTGCCATAACCTGCCCAGTTATCACTCTCGCTTGCCGCAGCATATTGCACATTGAGACGGTTAGTTTGCAGATTGTGGCCTAACTCATGGTTATCACCCCAACCCGTTGGGTCGATATTCCATGCTGCGTCCCAAGGGTTACCGCTACAACCTCCACCGCACTGGGCATTTTGGTCATAATTCGCGTGTTGAATGATAGTGCGGGTATGCAGACTATTATCGATACAGTCGTCGCCAAACAGTCCTTTGCAGGCCGCTAGTACATCGGCAGGTAAGGATTCACTTAAGCTCTTGCCTTGGATCTTAAGCCCCGCAAGGGTGTAAACGCTGTTGATATGGTCATCGACAATACTTTTGAGTAGCGCGTTTACATCGGGCACATCCCCGCCGATGGCGTTTAAAAAGCGGTCGCGACGCAGATGCTGCTCGGCACCATCGGTACGTAAGTCCACATGGGGTAATTCGGTATTTTGGATGCGATCGTTAAAGGCTGCTATTTCTGCAGGGTTTGAAAAATCCATAATGGTCGGATGTTTAGCCACATGCTCAGCGCTGACTTCGACACTTAACGCGCCGCCATCAGCACTCGAAGTATCGATATACAGATAAATCGGCCCGCCGTAGGGGGAAGAAAATTCAAGACTTTGTCCTTGAGCTAAGCGCAGGCGTTGCTGCGCCAACTCCAATGGACCGCGGTAGATTTTCTGCTCATAGGCACGGTTAGTATTGCGTCTGTGGTAGTTGAGTTTGATCTCCACATTCGCAGCGCTGCTATCGAGACGAGTCAGCTTAATGGTTTGTCCTGGCAGTGCATACCAGCCTGTGGTCGTCCATTGGCCTGCATAGGGCACGCTAATGGTTTTATGTTCTGTGACAGTCGCAGGATAAGCGTAGTGCGCATTGCTGCCCTTGCTGAGGTTAGCTCTGTCGGTAACATATTCACCTAAATCTGGCTGGGCTAAGTTATGGCTACGGGCATAGCTGACGGTCCAATCGGCAAATAGGGCCTGCTGCCACTGGGCGTATTCGCTGTAGGCTATGGGGTAGTCAATCTCGCTGCGATACTTATCGGCGAGCAGCAGTCCGGCCTTCATCAAGGGGAAGTCTGCTTTGGTAAACACATCGATAGCATGGTTATCTAAGGTTTCAGCATTGGCTCGATACCAATCGGCACCCGCTTTGAATGAGTCAACAAAGGCGGCAGTATTACAGCTCAAGTAATTACCGCCGCAGTCGTTGAGTACTGAGGTGTCGAAGCGGCCTTCGTTAAGCTTGCCGAGCAAATTATTCACCTTGGCCAGGGCGGTGTCTTCGACCAAAATATCGGTCACACTGAGGTTATTGGCATTGAGTTTTGACCAGTAATTGCCAGAGGTAGAAAGCCCCATCTCAAGATAAAGTGGCGACAGTATTGGGCTTTCATTACGCCAGTAGTTAGAGAGCAACAAGGGAATTCCTGCCGCTTTGGCGTTAGCGATCGCGGCTTTTATGCCTGCAAAACCGAGTGACTGACGGTCTATGTCACTAATGATAATCAGATCCGGTTTCAGTGTGTTGATACAGTTGCTTAACTCGCTGTAGTCACAGGTATTTGCTGTATTAATGCTATGGGCTGCGGGGTAGTTGTTTGTGAGCCAAGTGCGGATCCCTTCATTATGGGGAAAGTACCAACTGTCAGCCTTGCTCGGCATTTGGGCGGTCACTATGCTGAGGCCGTCGGTTTTATCGGCGCCTTTGGTCAGCCAGCCTAAAAGGTTTTTCAATAAAGTATCGGTTTGCGCCGAAGTGTTGACAGAAAATAGATTTCCTCCCATGGCCGCATATCTTTGCCCCTGTTGCTCGCCCGCCATCACTAACCCACGAACGGCGCTTGCCCCACTGCCATCGACATTTGATGGTAAGACAGTAAAAGTGTTCTCCGGCATAAAGCTCGAAAAGGTAATTGAGTCATGGGTTGGATGCCAAGAGATGCTGCTACCGACACCTTGATATAGCTGATTTATCTGGGCTTTACGTTTGATGTCGATATTAGCGAGTTCGGCGATGCTGAAATCAATTAACTCACTCGCACTGGCAAGCCTGTGGTCTTGGTGTTTAATGGCATTTTCGGCATTACTGATAAATGTCGGCGTGATAGTGCAATCGGCCGTCATGGCCGCAGTGGTGTAAGTCAGCACATTGAGCGTGCCACCACAGCCAGTAATGCCCTCAAGCGTAAAGCCGGTATCGGCAGTAACGCTAAAAATAGCGCTTTTGCCAGACTCCACTTTTTGGCTGCTTGGACTCAGTGCGCCACCTATTACCGATAGGCTGTTGGCGGTGTATTGTACCAGCGCGGGAGGTTGGACTGGCGGCTGAGTGGGTGGTGTTGTCGTGCCAGCATCTTCTGAGCCGCCACCGCATCCGCTAAGCAGTATGGCAATGGAGGCATAAAGTAGTCTAATCCTCATGGGGAGTCCTTGATCTTGGTGTATTTAACATTTGGTTGACATTGTATCTTGTTGCTCCTATTTTCAATAGAATTAATTACATAATTTTATTTTAAATCATGATGTTATATTTGACGCTTGTCAAAAAACAGGCACAAAAAAACCGGCTTCTTGCCGGTTTTTTTAATAGAGATATTAATTAATCTTGCTGTTCACGTGCGATTGCGCGATAACCAATATCGGTACGGAAATACACATCATCCCAGTGGATTTCATCAACCAATTTATAGGCGGCTTTTTGCGCTTCGGTGACGGTGTTACCCAATGCCGTCGCACACAATACGCGACCGCCGTTGGTAACGACGTGGCCGTTTTTCATCTCAGTGCCCGCATGGAAAACTTTGCCGTCGTTATTGCCAAGGCTGAGACCCTCGATCACATCAAATTTGCGATACTCATCTGGATAACCGCCAGCGGCCAATACCACACCCACGGCTGCGCGCTCGTCGTATTCTGCGGTCACTTTATCTAACTCGCCACGGGTGGCGGCTAAACAGAGTTCCACTAAGTCAGACTTTAACCGCATCATGATTGGCTGAGTTTCTGGATCGCCGAAGCGGCAGTTGTACTCGAGCACTTTGGCGCTGCCATCGGGCGATATCATCAAACCCGCATACAGGAAGCCCGTGTAGATATTGCCTTCAGCCGCCATGCCATCAACCGTCGGGCGAATCACGTTCGTCACAGTCCAATCGTGTACCGCTTGGGTCACCACAGGTGCTGGCGAGTAAGCGCCCATACCACCCGTGTTTGGACCATAGTCGCCGTTATCGCGGGCTTTATGATCTTGGCTGGTGGCCATTGGCAGAATGTTTTTGCCATCGACCATGACGATGAAGCTGGCTTCTTCGCCTTTAAGGAATTCTTCAATGACCACGCGTGAACCCGCTTCGCCAAACTTGTTACCAGCGAGCATGTCATCAATTGCGGCATCGGCTTCAGCTTGGTCTTGCGCGATAATCACGCCTTTACCTGCGGCTAAACCGTCAGCTTTGATGACCACTGGATAACCCGTTGTGGCCGTTAATTCACGCACGAAGGCTTTAGCGTCGCTGATTTCAGTGCAGTTTTTGTAACCCGCAGTTGGAATATTGTGGCGGGCTAAAAAGTCTTTAGTGAAGGCTTTTGAACCTTCGAGTTGGGCTGCGGCTTTAGTAGGGCCAAAAATCGCTAAACCTGCGGCGTTGAAGGCATCGACGACACCGATAACGAGTGGTGCTTCTGGGCCGACTATGGTCAGTTCAATCTTATTGGTTTTCGCAAAATCGAGCAGAGCAGGGATGTCGGTGGCGCTGATCGCCAGATTTTCAACATTAGGTTCTAGGGCTGTGCCCGCATTGCCGGGTGCTACATAAACGGTATCAACTTGAGCCGATTGAGCGGCTTTCCACGCTAGGGCATGTTCGCGGCCGCCGCCACCAATGATTAACACTTTCATGGTTAAAACTCCCACACATCGCAAAGGAAAAGGCCCTAATCGCTAGGGCCAAGTTTGATTTAAGTTGTTATCAATGACGGAAGTGGCGCATGCCTGTCATCACCATGGCCATGCCGTGCTCGTCTGCTGCTGCGATGATTTCAGCATCGCGCATTGAGCCACCCGGTTGGATGATGCAGCTAATGCCCGCAGCCGCTGCGGCATCGATACCGTCACGGAAGGGGAAGAAAGCATCGGATGCCATTACAGAGTTCACCACTTCTAAACCTTCATCGGCAGCCTTGATGCCGGCGATTTTAGCGCTGTAAACGCGGCTCATTTGGCCAGCGCCGACACCGATAGTCATGCCGTCTTTGGCGTAAACGATTGCGTTAGATTTAACGAACTTCGCCACTTTCCAGCAGAACATTAAGTCTTTCAGTTCGCTTGCAGTAGGTTGACGTTTAGAAACAACTTTAATGTCTTCTAAACCGACCATACCTTGATCGCGATCTTGCACCAGTAAGCCGCCGTTAACACGTTTGTAGTCTAAGGTTTGGGTCTTAGTATTCCACTGACCACATTCTAATAAACGCACGTTGGTCTTTTTCGCAACCACATCGCGCGCCGCTTGGCTGACGCTTGGGGCGATAATCACTTCAACGAATTGACGCTCAACGATCGCACTCGCCGTCGCAGCATCTAATTCGCCGTTGAAGGCGATAATGCCACCGAAGGCTGAGGTTGGGTCAGTTTGATAAGCGCGGTTATAGGCATCGAGTAAATCTTTGCCTAAGGCCACACCACAGGGGTTAGCGTGTTTAACGATAACGCAGGCGGGTTCCAAGAATTCTTTTACGCACTCAAGGGCGGCGTCGGTATCGGCAATGTTGTTGTAAGACAAGGCTTTGCCTTGCAACTGAATCGCGGTAGCCACAGAAGCTTCATCAATTTTAGTGTCAACATAGAAAGCCGCTGCTTGATGGCTGTTTTCGCCATAGCGTAAGTCTTGTTTCTTCACTAATTGGGTGTTGAAAGTGCGTGGGAACTTAGAATCAGCAAAGCATTCGTCCGTGCTGTGTGCAGGAACCATAGTACCGAAGTAGTTGGCGATCATGCCATCGTAACCCGCAGTGTGCTCAAAGGCCGCAATCGCTAAATCGAAACGCGTCGCATGGGTTGTGCAGCCATTGTTAGCCGTCATTTCTGCAAGTACGCGATTGTAATCGGCCGCATTCACCACGATAGTCACATCTTTATGGTTTTTCGCCGCAGCGCGCACCATAGTTGGACCGCCAATATCGATATTTTCGATAGCGTCTTCTAAGGTACAACCAGCTTTAGCCACAGTTTCAGCGAAGGGATAAAGGTTAACCGCAACCAGATCGATGGCATTGATATTGTTGTCGGCCATCACGCTTTCATCAAGACCGCGGCGCGCTAAAATGCCGCCGTGCACTTTAGGGTGCAGCGTCTTAACGCGACCGTCCATGATCTCAGGGTGTCCTGTGTAATCAGATACTTCGATAACAGGCACGCCGTTATCCGCTAACAGGCGAGCGGTGCCGCCAGTTGATAACAGTTCCACACCTTGGGCGTGAAGTGCTTTGGCGAACTCGAGAATTCCGGTTTTATCTGAAACGCTTAACAGCGCGCGACGAATGGGTCTGACATTATTTGCAGCAGTCATTTGGGTACAGGGTCCAGTTATTTTAGTTTCAAGGATCTTTCGGAAAACAGAACAGGCTTAACGCTGTACTGCTTTCCAAAAGTCCCTTGGTCCTATTTTTACTTTATTAGCTAACTTTTTATCCCTTCGTCACAGCGCGCGTATTCTAGCGTAAAACTCGATTTACGGGTGTTTTTTCTGCGTGATTTCACAATATTCATATCAGAACAAAGCGGCATTGCCGTGTTGGCTTTCAGTAAAGTTAAAATTACCTCTTGACCTTGGAGTAGGCTCCAAGGTTTATACTTGCATTATTGAGTTGTATGCTGGAAATGATCCCTGAGTTGTGGGCTATTTCGCAAAGGATGAAGACATGTATCGTATTGGTGAATTGGCGGATTTATGTGAGGTGAAAGCCGACACGTTAAGATTCTACGAGAAGCACGGCCTACTCGCGCCGTCGAGCCGTACTGAGTCTGGCTATCGAGTATATACCGAGGCCGATGCTGCGCGATTACGCTTTATTTTACGGGCGAAAGCTGTGGGTTTTACCCTCAATGAAATCAGTGAATTGCTGTCAATTGAACTCGATAAATCTAACCGAGTCTGTGCCGATGTAAAAGGCATGGTTGATTGTAAATTGGCTCAAGTACAGGCCAAAATTGCTGAGCTGAATCATTTTCAAGCGAGTTTACAAAGCTTGTCTGATGCCTGTTGTGGTGGGCCACGTAGCGCCGAACATTGCTCTATTTTAGAGGCGTTGGAGTCCAGCACTGAGCGGGTACGCGTTGAGCATCACTCTCATAATGTAAATCAGTACCAAGCGCAGAATAATCACGGCAAAGCCATTAATGAAGAGTCAGGGAATTAATTATGTTACTGAAGAATTTTATTGATCTGTTTTTAGACTCGGCGCCTTGGTTGTTACTGGGCCTGATTTTAGCTGGGCTATTAAAAGTATTCGTGCCAATGGCGTGGATGCAAAAGCAGCTCGGTGGTCACGGTTTTAAAACCGTAGTGAAAGCGGCGCTGCTTGGCGCACCTTTACCTTTGTGTTCTTGTGGCGTTATTCCCGCAGCAGTTGGGCTGCGCCGTTCTGGTGCCTCTAAAGCAGCAACGACTTCCTTTTTAGTGTCGACGCCAGAAACGGGCGTCGATTCAATCGCTGTTTCCTACGTGTTACTCGGCCCCTTTATGGCGATCGTCAGACCGATAGCAGCGATTACCAGTGCGATTGTGGCGGGCTTACTCGTTGGCCGTGATGATGACGATGGCAAGTCAGTGGTTAAGGTAGAAACTCAATCAGATAAGCCATTAGAGGGTGAAGCGTCTTGCTGCGCCTCAAAATCAGTGGCTCAGCCAGAGATGGTAAAAGCCGAAGCGGTTAAAAGCTGCTGCTCATCGACTACGCCTGCGATAACGCCCGTAAAGTCTTCCTGCTGTGGTAATGACAATGTTGATGCACCTGCAGCCGAGCCAAAGCCGAAGATCAAAATGACGCCTATGGAGGCGCCGAGCTTAATGGCAGGTTCTTCAAGTGTTATGGCTGTTGGCGGTCAAACCATGGGATCTGTTCAAACTATGGGTTCTGTGGTCAAGGTTAACGCTGCTAAAGCAGAAAGCGTGGGGTCATGTTGTGGCAGTCAAACCACAGAGCCTGAAAAAATAGTGGTGGTGAAAAAAGGCGCTTGCTGTGGTGGCAGTGCTAAGGATGCTGAGCAGGTTAGTGCTAACACTGCAGGCGATAGCTGCTGTGCCTCTACTCAAGATATGGCGACTGAATTTAAGTCGCAATCGGTACTCAGTCGTATCGGAATTGGCCTTAAATATGCGGCAACGGATTTAGTGCGTGATACTACGCTGTGGCTGCTGGTGGGCTTATTTTTCGCAGCTCTGGTACAAACCTATGTGCCGGCTGACTTTTTGGCTAAATGGGGCGATGGCATTCTGGCTATGCTAGTGATGGTGCTCGTTTCTGTGCCTATGTATATTTGCGCGACCGCATCGACACCGATTGCCGCTGGATTATTACTGGCGGGTGTGTCACCGGGTGCTGTACTCGTGTTTATGATGGCAGGTCCGGCAACCAATATCGCGACTTTAGGCATAGTGGCTAAAGAGCTAGGTAAACGTGCGCTGTGGGGCTATCTTGGCGGTGTGATTGGCGTTGCCTTAGTGGCCGGTATGTTGGTCAATTATCTGGTTAATACTTTTGGTTTTGTGGTGATGCCACAAATTGGTGAAGAGCACCAAATGTTACCCCAATGGTTAGTGGCAACCTCTGGCATAGTGCTGGCGTTACTCATGGCAAAAGTGGTTTTTGAGAAGATCCCAAGAAGCTGGGTTCGCCGCAACGATTGCTGTTCTTAGTCGATTCATATTCCGCTAAGCAGTATCAAACAAATAAACATCCCAGTGTTGTTGCTAACACTGGGATTTTTTATGGGATTGATTTGCAAACCTATCAGTATTTGTTTGCTTTTTTAACGTCGATAAACGTAGGCGGCCTGTCTGCTTCAGCCTTGTTAATCGATTAGGATGGGAAGGAGCTTATCTCCGCCAAGGTTAAGTTGCGCCATTTCCCTACATCGATATCTAAGGCCACTGCGCCAATTTGCGCCCTGTGTAGGGCAACCACTTTATTGTCCACGGCGGCAAACATCCTTTTGACTTGATGAAACTTGCCTTCGGTGAGCGTGAGTAGCACGGTTTTTTCATCCACTTGCTGCAGTGTTGCTGGCAGAGTGAGGGCGGTTTCGCCCTGTAGATTTAGCCCAGCGGCAAACTTTGCGGCTATGGCTGCAGTCGCTTCGCTGTCGAGTGGATCTCGCAGTTGGACACGATAGACTTTTTCGCACTGATATTGAGGCGAGATAATATTAAACGACCAGCGGCCATTATCAGTCAGTAGCACTAAGCCTGTTGTATCAGCATCTAGGCGGCCAACGATGTGCAGGTCAAATGCACGTTCGATATCGAGCAGATGAAATAGCGAAGGGTAGGCTCCATCCACATTTGAGCACAAGGTATTAGCAGGTTTGTGCAACATGATATAGCGAGATGGGCGTGGCGCTAGCGGCTTTCCATTAAGGCTGACAGTATTATTTTCATGCACTTGCATCGCGCAGTTTGTCGCGATAGCGCCATTGACTGTGATTGAGCCGCTAAGAATGGTGACTCTTGCGGCTTTGCGATCAAGATCTGTGCTTTTACAGAGGAATTTATCGAGGCGCATAGTGAAATCTCAGGAAAAACAGTCAGCACAGGTGTTTAAGTAAGCTGCATTATCGCGACTTAGGGAGGATAAGCAACTGCCCTGTCTGAATGTTAAAACTAAGCGTACTGATTTTTAACGTTATGACCTTTGTGGATCATCTTGCTGTTCGTTTTGTATTGATTTGACCGCAGATGTTTTCTATTTGAGCCACTCGATGAGCATGTCGTTTATTAAGTGGCTGCTTATTGAGTCGCAGTGCAATGTATTTTATGGGACTTGTTAAGGCGAGGAAAAACTTGGCTTAGTGTTAATAAGTAATTGAGCAAAAATGTAAATACTGCTCAGAATACAGCATATGCCTAAATACATGAGTAAGCCGAACTCCGTTTGGCCAAAACTGCTGGCCACTAATGGGCCTATCACTGACCCCACCGAATAGCTCAGCAGCATCACTTGAGTCGCTGAAACAATTTGGCTAGCAGGCAAGTCGTCACAAGCTAAGCTGATTGCAATCGGGTAAAGGGCAAAAGCGCTGGCGCCAAGCAAGAGAAATCCAATAATCAGTGTCATATTTGAATGCTGAGTGAGTAGCAATAATGCTGCGACACCCAGTAGGCAAAAGCTTACTATCAAGCCACTTTTGTTAACTCGAGGAGATAAATAACTGACTAAAGGTTGTACTAGCATGCCACCCACTATAATGAGGGCCATAAATTGTCCTGTTTGCTGATCAAGCCCCATATCCAGTGCCACATAGATGGGAAGTAAACCATAGATAGGGCCAAGCAATAATCCAGAGACTAAACATCCCATAATGGCAGGCTGACTTAGGTTTTTTAGCGCAGACAATGACATTGATTGTTGTTCGCTTACCTGAGGTTGACCGCGTTTTACCAGTAGCGCGGGTAAACTTGCCGCGGCTAATAATCCCATGATCACTAGGTAAGGTAGATTGCCTTTTGTACCTAAATAATCAATGGCTAATTGTCCTAAGGCAGTGCCTCCATAAAGCGCTGTCATATAAAGTCCAAGCCGCTTAGCGCGTTGCTTTTGGGTATCGGCCATTAATAGCCATGATTCAACCACCACAAAAATCCCTGCAACCGCAAATCCCGCTATAAGTCGAGAGGCTAACCAGACTCCACTTTTGGGGATTAATATCATAGCGACAACGCTGCAAAGAAGGATATTCAAAAAAAGGATAAAGGCTTTACTATGGCCGATACGGGCAACAACAGGAGCAATACAAAGCGCCCCCAGTAATAAACCTAAATAAAAAATACTGGCCAGTAATGGAGCAAGTGAGGTGCTGAGTTCGAAAAAAGTGAGCGACAGTGGGATTAAGCTCATTAAGTAGCCTGATGCCAAAGCAAACAAACTTAACCCTGCTACTGGGACGAAAAGGCTGGGCTTTTGAGCCGACTGAGTTAAGGCAATTTTTTCCACGGGCGGTTCCGAAAACAGACAAATAATATACAGCGGGCGGGGTTGCGGTCGCGACTTTAGGCTGGATCGCTAACAGGGTAAAGTGAGTTAGATTGACTGTGGTGGTGAATAATATTTGTGTTTACTATTCATGTAGATATTGGGTTTTCTATGTTGCTTTGTTGCAATACGTTTGTGTTGTTCGCTTGCTGTTCACTGCGTCGCAGTTTTAGTGCACATTCAACGATATCTAGATTCGATTTAGCGCTACACATTCAATTTAGTGCCAAATTTGGGGAATAATACCTAATCCTACCAATGATCAGAAGGTATGATTAATTAGTTGATTATCACCTTGGTAGAAAGTGTGGTGTGATTTATGTCTCAGTTTTAAACATTAATTAAATTACAACGTGGGCAAGGTTTTGTTCGATCTTTGTCCGTTTGAAATTTTAAAACAAAGGTGTCGATCAGAATTTGGTGATTATTGTCGCTAATCGGCTATTTGTGCGTGCTGGCTCAGCAATAAATGTTGTTGCCAAGTGATAAAATTACAAAATAAACCGCTTTGCCAAGTGTGATCTATGTCCTAAATTTGCGTCAAAATAAAATGGTATTAAGGTTGTAACCATGTCTTTAACAGATTCAAGTAATGCTCCACCCAATAAAGCTCCCGTCAGCGAGGGGCTCGATAAGAAAAAAATGCTGATCCTAGTGGCAGATATTGTGCTGTTATTTGCACTTTATTACGGTTTACCTTTCGAACAAGGGGTGAATACTGGGCTGGCCATTTTGTTCTTTGCAGCGATTCTTTGGCTGACCGAAGCGATTCATATCAGTATCACTGCGATTCTCGTTCCTATACTCGCCGTATTCTTTGGGGTGTTTGAAACCAAGGAGGCAATGAGTAACTTTGCCAATCCCATCATTTACTTATTCTTTGGTGGTTTCGTATTGGCTGCGGCCTTGCATCATCAAAAGATTGATACCCTCATAGCGCAAAAGCTGCTGCTAGCCTCTAAGGGCAAACTCAGTATCGCCTGTTTGATGCTGTTTGGAGTAACTGCGTTGCTATCGATGTGGATCAGCAATACCGCGACTACGGCGATGATGTTGCCATTGGCACTGGGGATTTTGCAGCAGCTCGACCGCGAAAAATACCACAGCACCTATGTATTCCTTCTGCTCGGTATTGCCTATTCAGCCAACATCGGCGGTATTGGTACTTTAGTGGGTAGCCCACCGAATGCGATTGCTGCGGCTCAAGTGGGCTTAAGTTTTAGTGATTGGCTGAAGTTTGGTATTCCAACCGTTATCCTCATGCTACCTATGATGTTGATTGCCTTGTATTGGTATTTTAAGCCTGATCTTTCTGCCAAATTCGATGTGAATGTTGAAGCTCAGAAGCTGACATTTCAGGGGAAATTTACTCTGCTTATCTTCCTGACTACCGTATGTTGCTGGATTTTCAGTGTGCCGTTAGCCAAGGCATTAGGTGGCATCACTCAGTTTGATACCATAGTCGCCTTAGGTGCCGTCGTTTTACTCTCGGGCTTAGGTTTGGTCGGCTGGAAGAAAATTGAATCGACCACAGATTGGGGTGTACTCATATTGTTTGGTGGTGGTTTAACATTGAGCGCAGTACTAAAAACGACTGGCACTAGCGTATTTTTAGCTCACTGGATGACAGATATTTTCGGTAGCACTCACATGTCGTTGTTCGTCTTTGCTGTGATTGCTTTTGTGGTGATGTTGACTGAATTTGCCAGTAACACCGCCAGCGCTGCACTGTTAGTGCCTGTATTTGCTGCGATTGCTGAGGCATTAGGCATATCACCTGTAATGTTATCTGTACTGATTGGTATTGCAGCTTCTTGCGCCTTTATGCTGCCGGTGGCGACACCGCCCAATGCTATCGTTTATGGTTCTGGCCATATCAAGCAATCGGAAATGGTGCGAGTGGGTATGATCATCAACTTTATCAGTATGATAGTCTTGGGTATTATCGCTCATACCTTCTGGGATATTTAACACTGATATAGTTCATGGCAACTTTGTGTTTCAACGTTGCCGCTATATTTGTGTTTCAACGTTGCCGCTATAATAGTATTCGCCTTATGAAGAGCATAGGGCGGATACTGATTTTGTTTTTAGCTGAGTCGTACCGAGTTTTTGGGCTTAGTGTTTCGAAGCTTACTCTATGCTTATGTTTTGCACTTAATTTGAGGTTAAGTTGCGACTAAAAGTATTTGCGCTATAAATTGCTTGATGTTGATAACGTAGATAAAAGATTTCTTTTACGTTGATGATATCAATCTGTTCAATGTCATTTTTATATAATACGGGAGCGGTATCGCCTTCCGTGACAGTAACGGCTTGTAAAATAATAGGCTTATCTGTTATGGCAAAAAACACTTCTGCTTGCTGTAAATTCTCTGAAAGATAAACATAAGCTGTCTGTGGCTCGGCAGAATTATGATCACTGCGAGTAAAGGCTATCCCTTGCTTGAATGGACGAATGCATTGCTGAGTTTCATCGTTCCAAGTCCCTCCCTTGTCGAGACAAGTATCAATTGTGAGATGTTGTTGTAAACCCCATCCTGTCACCACTAGCAAGAGCACTGCGCCCAGTAAGAACATTGCTTTTTTCAATTTTCGTTACCTTTACAAATTAGCTCGGCTGAGCGGTTGTATCTTAGCTCAATCCTCTTATTTATAGGCATTTAACCATTGGTTAAACGCTGAGGAGGGCAAAGCTCCGGCTTGCTGGGCGAGTATGTGGCTTTGTTTAAAAATCATTAAGGTTGGAATAGATCGAATATTAAATTGAGCCGCGAGGGCTTGCTGTTCTTCAGTATTGATTTTACCGAAGCGAAATTGAGGCTCCCAAGTTTTAGCTGCTGCAGAAAATATGGGCGCAAAACTTTTACAGGGCCCACACCAGCTGGCCCAAAAGTCAACGACTAGGGGAAGCTCTGATTTATTAGCATGGTTGGCAAAGTTTGCGCTATTGAGTTCAATTGGCGCAGCCGTAAAGACACTGAGCTTACATTTACCGCAAGTGGGTTGTTGGTTTAAACGCTCATCGGGAACGCGGTTTAACGTATCGCAATGGGGGCAGGCAATAATCATGGCAAAGCTCCAAAATAAAACGTTTATACGACTTATATATTGGGCTAACCGACAGTAATTTAAAGAGCGAGTGATGATGTTATCGCCCATGATGACCTTATTATTAAGGATAAAGAAGTGAACCGAGCTGCAGAAATGTTTAGATTGCGCCGACAAGCCCGCTCGTCGGTGATAAAATCCTGCGCAAAGTTGAATATCACGCCCTAAGTGCGAACAAGAAAAGAGAATGAAGATATGACTGAATTAGAAGTAATCGATCTGCAAGTGGGCGAAGGAAAAGAAGCGGTAAAAGGCGCACTGATCACCACCCAATATCGTGGATTTTTGCAGGATGGTACCCAATTCGATTCATCCTATGACCGTGGTCAGGCGTTTCAATGTGTAATTGGTACTGGCCGAGTCATTAAAGGCTGGGATCAAGGTATTATGGGGATGAAAGTGGGTGGCAAACGTAAGTTGTTAGTCCCAGCTCACTTAGCCTATGGCGAGCGCCAAGTGGGGGCTCATATCAAACCAAATTCTGATCTTACCTTTGAGATCGAATTGCTCGAAGTGCTGACTCGCGATTAAGCGTGACAGGACTGCGAGAGTCTGTGTAAGCTCGATTGAGCCAATATGATTCTGGCTCATTTTGCACTCCTCGCTATGTTTCTTCGGCATTGGGTGATTTACACTGGACTCAATTTTCCCACTTAAAGGAAAGAGATTTGTCGTGGCTTTGGATACTGCAGCAGAGTTAATTGCGCAACTTCAGGCTGAGATCGCTCAGCTAAAAAGTGAAAACGCTCATTTAGCAGCGTTGAATTATCGTGCCGAAGAAAAACTCTTTGCGGCCCTCGATGGTAATGGTTTATGTCTATGGGAACAGCATATTCCAAGCGGAAATTTAACCATATTTAACATGCGCTGGGGCGAAATGCTCGGGTTTAGTCCTGAAGAGTTTGCTGCCCATGTTGATATCTGGAAAAGTAAATTACACCCCGAAGATAAAGAATGGGTGATAAAAGCCTTTGAAGATCATGTGAATGGTCAAGCCGATTACTATCAAGCAGTTCACAGAATGCTACACAAAGATGGCAGCATAACCTGGGTGTCCGATCGTGGGCGTATTGTCGAGCGCTTAGCTGATGGAACACCATTGCGAATGATGGGCAGCCATATCGATATTACTCAAGAAAAGCGCTACGAAATAGATTTAGCCCGTTTAGCCCACAGTGATCCACTCACCAACTTAATGAATCGCCAAGCTATTGCCAAAGTATTCGATGAATCCTCGCAACCAGGTATTCACGGTGCGTTATTTTTTATCGACCTTGATGGTTTTAAAGCGTTAAATGACCGTCACGGCCATAAGTTTGGTGACAGCCTGTTGATGCACGTTGCGCATACTTTGGTATCTCATGCAGGTGAATTTGCGCAGATCGCACGGTTAGGGGGTGACGAGTTTGTGATATTACTGCCGTCATTTGATCGTGAATCTTTAGGGGCGCTCGCACAATCATTGCTCGATGTTTATCGAGATAAATTCCTGCTAGAAGGTTGTGAAGTAGAGGTAGGCCTGAGTATCGGTATTGATATATTTGGCTATGGTGATAGTTTTGCCGAGAGTTGTGATCGCGCGGATGCCGCCATGTATCGCGTGAAACACCAAGGAAAGCATGGATATTGTTTTTATCAGTAAGCAGATGATTACTATCCCTTAACTTGCCTAGCGAACATCAATTGGCGTGACATTTGAAAAGCCGCAACCCCAAAGTTCAACCGCGGCTGTTTGTTTGTTGGGTACGCCAATCCAATGACTCATGGCTTGGCATTGCACTTTTCCTGAGATTTGAGTGAAGCAAAGTTCAAAATCCCCTGCTTCGGGCGTGCGACCTAAGCGCAACACAGGCAAAATGGGCAGCTTGGGCTGATAATGCCAGCTGCCATTTTTAAAATAAGCATCATCTGGGATTTCCATTCCTGCACCCGTACCTTTCACTCTTGCTTCGACCAACACTAATCCTTGTGGGGTGACGTTATAGTCTTCCTCCCAGCGAATTTTTTCTATGCTATGGTTCCATGCCAAGGTGAAGTTGTCTGTGGGCACTTGGGCCCACAGTGTGCCCGCTAGGCCTAAACACAGGCCTAGCATCTGTTTACCTTCAAAGACTGATTAACGACCAATAATCTCAAAAGCTTATCCTTGCTCTGCGAGACGTTTGAGTTTGCGTGCTCGCCAGCTGTGTTGCACGATAAATAGCAGCGCGAGCCCAAAGCCAATTTCATCACTCAACGGCGTAGCAAGAATTAAGCTAGCACCTGCAAGGAAGCCGATAACGCGTTCCCACCAGTAGAGTTTTTGTAATAGATATCCGGTAAAGATGACGCCCCAAATACCAATACCCACAGTCGCTTTTAGCAATACAAACCCAGTGGCTAACCAGCTATCACCTTGAAGCATCAAAGCGGGATCGTAAACCGCCATAAAGGGGATCACAAAACCTGCAATGGCGATACGGATTGCCCAAAGGCTGATCTTAAGGCCTGATTCCTTCGCGATTGGTGCTGCGGCAAAACAGGCTAAGGCAACGGGAGGCGTGAGATCGGCCATGATGCCGAAATAAAATACAAACATATGCGACACAATCAGTGGCACACCGAGGTCTAGTAATGCGGGAGCGGCAATCGAGCTAGTAATAATGTAGTTAGGGATGGTGGGGATCCCCATGCCGAGCACTAGGCAAGTGACCATAGTTAACACGAGTGATAAGAACAAGTTATCTTGGCCAACGGCAAGAATATAGCTCGCGAAGGTCGAGGCAATTCCTGTCAGTGACACTATGCCGATAATCACACCGACTAAAGCACAGGCGATACCCACAGGCACGGCATGACGGGCGCCTTCTACCAGTGCATGCAAGCAGATGGTAAGAGTATCTCTGCCGCCTTTAATAAACCAACAAATGGCGACTAATAAGGCGATAACCCCAAATACGACCCCGATCCCGAGTTGGAAGAAGCCTGCGCATAGGATGCCAAGGGCAATCCAAAAGGCAATCCGCATCGCCATTGAGGAAAGTCGCAGTACTATGGCTGAGCCTAAAATTACTATCGATGTGAGGGCGAGTCCTACCATGCCTGAGAACAGCGGCGTTCTACCCGAAAACAGCAAGTAGACTAAAATAAACAAGGGGATAAGGAGATACCAACGCTCTTTAATTGCCGCCCATGGATTAGGGCACTGATCTTTAGGCAGGCCACAGAGATTGGCGCGTTTGGCTTCTAAATGCACCATCCAAAATACGGAGCAGAAATAAAGTAGCGCAGGGATCAATGCCGCTTTGGCTATCTCGATAAAGGGGACGTTAATGGTTTCGGCCATGATAAAGGCCACTGCGCCCATGATCGGCGGCATGATTTGGCTGCCCATACTCGATGTTGCCTCTACCCCGCCGGCGAAGGCTGGGCGATAACCGAATCGTTTCATGAGTGGAATGGTAAATTGGCCCGTTGTGACCACGTTGGCAACACCTGATCCTGTAATCGTCCCCATCAATGCCGATGACACTACCGCAACTTTTGCTGGACCACCGAGCTTGTGGCCAAATAATCCCATGGCAAAGTCGGTAAATAAACGGATCATTCCGGCTTGTTCTAAAAAGGAGCCGAAGAGAATAAACAGGAATATATACGTCGCCGATACATAGGTTGGTGTGCCGTATAGCCCTTCGGTACCGAAGGCTAATTGATTGATGATCTGATCGAATCCATAGCCGCGGTGCATTAAGTCACCGGGTAAATACTGGCCAAATAAGCCATACATCAAAAAGATGCTACAGATGATCGGTAGCGCCCAGCCCATGACTCGGCGCGCTGCTTCAAACACTAATACGATCAAAGTGATACCTATCACTATATCCGCATCGGTCAGATCGCCTGAACGTTGAATTAAGTCGGCTTCGAAATACCACTGATAAGCCGCTGTGGCCATACCAGCTAGACCGAGTAGCCAAGCGAGTGGCTGCCAAGGCTGAGATTTTCCTCTAGCGGGATAACTTAAAAAAACCACTAACAGTAAAAAGCCCACATGGGTGGCACGCAGTACTTGAGTCGAGACGGGATGAAAAGCGGCAGTGATGATTTGAAAAATAGAAAAAATTAGGGCTGTATAAAATAGAGCCTTGGGCCAATCGCCAGTATTTGCGCTGAGACCTTGTTGGGGATCACTCATATTATGCCTCACAGCATTAGACTACAGAGATGATATAAACGAGATGCCGTTATTTAACGGCATCTCAATTGCTTAGTTTGGAATAGGATGCACAGATATCAGTAAAACTTAGAGTGCACCAACTTCTTTGTAATAACGTTCTGCACCTGGGTGCAGTGGAATTGGCAGATTTTTCGTCGCTTTATCTACGCTGATGGTCTTCGCGGCGGAGTGCGCGTTACCGAGTCGGTCTAAGTGCTCGAACATGAGTTTTGTCATCTGATAGACTAAATCATCCGATACACCGCTTTGAGTCACCAGTAAATTTTGAATGGCGACGGTAGAAACGTCGGTGGTTTGGCCTTCATAGGTCGATGCTGGGATCACGCCATGTTGATAGGCGGGATTGTTAATCTTAGCGATCACATCTTCTGGAATTTCAACAAAGTTGATTGCCATAGTCGCAGCTAAGTCACGGATAGCAGCCATGCCGAGACCGGAAGATTGTAAAGTGGCGTCTAATTGACGATTTTTGATTAGCTCAACGGATTCGGCATAGGGTAAAAACTCGACTTTCCCCATGTCTTCGTAACTTAGTCCCGCAGCCTTGAAAATCGATCTGGCATTGAGTTCTGTCCCTGATTTAGGGGCACCCACTGAGATGCGTTTTCCCTTTAAATCAGCCAAGGTTTTAATGCCAGACTCTTTATTGGCGACGATTTGAATGTAGTTAGGATAAGCCGAGGCAAGTACTCGGATTTTATCCAGCGGCGTTTTAAAGCCTGCATCAATATCACCTTGATATGCTGCTGCGACTGAATCACCTAGCGCGAGCGCTAATTCACCACGACCCGCTTGCAATAAATTGAGGTTTTCTACTGAGGCTTTAGTTGCTTGAACTGAGGTTTTAGAACCTTCGATTCCTGTGCCGTAGAGTTGCGACAGCGCAACGCCAATAGGGTAATACACACCACTGGTGCCGCCTGTGAGAATGTTGATAAAGGCGGGGGCAGCAGCCATAGCGGCAGCACTGAGTGTGAGGGTCACTGCTGCGCCGACGGCGACAAAACGTTTTTTGATTTTCATTATGAAATATCCTTATTTTTTATAGTGTTATGTAGGGTCTTTCGAGCGGGAAATACCGTAATCAGCTCAATATAACTACATAAAACCTGAAAAAGGTCAATTAGGCTATAGTCGATAGCTGCTACTTTTGTATCATAAAACTGAGATCTGAGACTGTTTTGAGCAAGGTTGTATTGTGAGGTAAAACTTGGTTGGTTCAATGAAGCGGGCAATAAAAAGGGCTAACCTAAGTTAACCCTATTTGTGTTATTAGAGGACAAACCTCCTAATAACAAGACACTATTTAGTGTTATCTAAGAAACCTTTAGTTGCGTTTTTCGCATGTTTTGCTGCTCTTTTCTCTTTAGGAGACATCAGCGGTTGTTTCTTCGATTCTTTACGGTTTTTTTGCTCTTTACTCATATAAAACTCCATGTACTCTTTGGTTATTCATCAGGCTAATCATGTAAGCCGTACTTAATTGAACCTATTCCATGACGTCCTGATTGAAGCGAAATTTTTATCTCGAATTACAACATTTTAAATTACAAATATCTAAAATCATTGATAATTATCTGTGAATTTATTTGCCTCAATGAGCGATTACAGCAAAATAATCTTATCACCGAATTCCGTACCATGATCCATCTATCACTTAGAATAATTAATGCTAATGCTAGCGTTAACCTGTATAAGAAATATGCAAACAAGGACACAGTACCTCTATTTTCGTCAGTGTTTGTGGTTTTAGTGGGCCCTAATTGGAGGCTTAACTAAGTACCATATGCCTAACGTCGGCTCGATTTACCTAACATGCCACCTAATATACCGCGCAAAATTTGTTTACCTAATTGGCTTCCAACCGTGCGTGCCGCTTGTTTTGACAAGGTTTCAGCTAACCCTTGGCGGCGCTTATTGCCAAAAATGAGTTCACTGAACCAACCTTGTTCTTCGGCTTTTTGGCCCGTTTGAGCATCACTTGCTGTGGTTGTGGTGTCGCTGGTGGCGTTACCAACTCGTCTTTGGTTAAGGCGTTCGTAGGCCGATTCGCGGTTGATTAACTGATCGTATTTACCTCCAATCGGGCTTTGGGCGCGGACTTGTTGTAACTCCTCACTTGTGGCGGGTCCCATGCGGCAACGTGGCGGTGCGATGAGCGCGCGCTCGACCATAGTTGGCACGCCTTTGTCGGCTAACATAGACACTAAGGCTTCACCTACAGCGAGCTGGGATATGACGTCGCTAACAACCAGTTTGGGGTTAGGCACAAAGGTTTCGGCGGCGGTTTTAACGGCCTTTTGATCCCTTGGCGTGTAAGCTCGCAGGGCATGTTGAATACGATTACCTAATTGTCCGAGAATTTCGATTGGGACATCATCAGGAAATTGCGAGCAAAAATAAACGCCTACGCCTTTTGAGCGAATTAGGCGCATGATCTGTTCAACGCGTTTTAATAGACTCGGTGGGCAACCCTCAAAGAGTAAATGCGCCTCATCGATAAAAAACACTAACTTAGGTTTTTCGGGATCGCCGACTTCGGGCAGATTCTCAAATAATTCTGAGAGTAGCCAGAGTAAAAAACTTGAATATAAACGGGGTGTTAAAATCAGTTTGTTTGCTGCTAATAAATTGATAATGCCGCGTCCTTGCAAATTAGTGCGCATTAAATCTTCAAGCTGTAACGCGGGTTCACCAAAAAAGTCTTTGCCACCATCGCGCTCTAATCCTAGTACCGAGCGTTGTATCGCTGCGAGGGATTGGGCGCTGATTAAACCATATTTGGCGGAGATTTCTTTGCGTTCCTCGGCAACTAAGGCCAGCATGGCCCGCAGATCATCTAAGTCGAGCAGTAATAACCCTTGGTCGTCCGCTAGTTGAAAGACTATGTCTAAAATACCGCTCTGGGTGTCATTCAATTCTAAAATTCGGCCGAGTAAGGTTGGGCCCATTTCGCTGATGGTGGTACGCAGTGGATGGCCTTGAACGCCCGCTAAATCCCATAACACTACAGGGGTGGCTTCGTTGTGATAATCTTCAATGCCAATTTGAGTTGCCCTTTGTAATAGCTTTTCACTTGGGGTGCCCGCCATCGCTAGACCCGAGATATCGCCTTTAACGTCTGTGATAAAAACCGGCACGCCTTGGCGTGAAAAACCTTCGGCAATACTCATCAGCGACACGGTTTTGCCTGTCCCTGTGGCACCGGCAATTAACCCATGGCGATTGGCATACTTAAGATTTAAGTGAACCTGTTGTTCACCTTTTCCTATTAATAGCGTATTCAAAGGCATTCCTTATGTTAACGGTAGGGCTTATATTGGAATCGTTGCAGCATCCTTATTTAAGCCACTGTGTATCTAATCCACTTTAGTGTCGTCGTTCATGCGTATAAAAATTCATCATTGAGTGTTGGCCTTAGCGTAATTTATGTCAACATGGGGCCTGAATAAGCTTGATATCACTTAGCAAAAATGTGTGATTGGCAATATGGGCGTTACCTATGAATGAGGTGTGTTATTTGGGTCATTCACTGAGGCGTGCTTGATGGTGAAATTCCCTTTGATTATGCTGCTCTTGTTCTTTACTGTGCTGACATCTGCCTGCACCGAATGAGTCTGTGGTGCAAGAACCTGTGTTGAATCTTATGAGCCTATGCGAGATAAACAGCGCTGTGTTAATGAGGCGGATAAAAGCCGTTATCAGTATGCAAAAGTAAAAGCAGTAGAAGAAAAGCAACGGCTGAAAATGGCCATAGAACAAGCCACTCAAAAATCGTTAATGTAGAAAGGATATCTATGAAAGGTGCGGGCGGAACACAGGGCGGGACGGGACAATTTTTTATGGGTCTTGCCATGATGTGTGGTGGATTTTATTTATTGTTCAATGCAATACAAGTGAGCTCTAGTTTTGGACTGGGCTATGGTTTATATCGAGTAAATGCCTTTGGGCAAGGCATGTCGATCACCACTGGCATGGTGATGCTACCGTTTATTATCGGCATTGTGATGGTGTTTTTTGACGCTAAGAGTAAGTTAGCTTGGCTGCTGAGTTTAGGTTCGCTAACGGCCTTGATTGTAGGGGTTATCAGCTCGATTCAATTCCACTTTAAATCTATGTCGGCCTTTGAACTTATCGTGATCCTCGTTTTGGCCTTTGGTGGTTTAGGATTGTTTTTACGTTCACTGAAAGACGCGCCCACAAGCGATACACAAGCGAAATAATCACTAGACTCTTAAGCACTAGGCGCTAGAGTGCAAATACGAAATAGAGCTGTGCATCTAAGCGACTTTAATAGCGGTTTAATGAAAGTTTTAACTACAGAGTGAAGGAATGCGATGCGCTGGCGTGACACTGACAGAAGCTCCAATATCGAAGACAGACGCGGCCAGCAAATGGCATCTGCGGGTGTGCCGAGTGCCTTGTTACTCAGGTTCTTGCCCTTTTTACTGAGAACTAAACTTGGTCGTGTGGTGTTGCTCATCGGCGGCATTTATATTGCTTTTCAGTATTTTACCGGTGGTCTGTCACTCGACCCAAATACTCAATCTCATCTTAGCCAAGCTCAATCTAGTTCAACAACAGCGGTACAGGATGAAAATGCCCAGTTTGTGGCGGCCATTTTAGGCACCACAGAAACCGTTTGGGGCCAGTTACTCAAAGGGCAATATCGAGAGCCTAAGTTAGTGCTTTATCGCAATATGACCTCCACTGGCTGCGGTATGGGACAGGCGCAGTCTGGGCCTTTCTATTGCCCCGCCGATAGCAAGGTGTATATCGATCTTAGCTTTCTTGATGAGCTTAAAACCTTAGGCGCGGCCGGTGATTTTGCCTTTGCCTATGTGATTGCCCACGAGGTAGGCCACCATGTGCAAAACCTGCTGGGCACGAGCACTAAGGTGCGCCAAGCCCAGCAATCTGGCAGTAAAGTGCAGGCGAATCAATTGAGTGTCGCGCTTGAATTACAGGCAGATTGTTACGCGGGGATTTGGGGGCATTATGCCAATCAACAACTTAATTTACTTGAAGCGGGTGATTTAGCGGAAGGTATTGCCGCCGCCAGTGCTGTGGGTGACGATCGTCTGCAAAAGATGGCGGGTCGCGCCGTACAGCCCGATGCTTTTACCCATGGCAGTTCGGCGCAGCGGGTTAAATGGTTTAAGATAGGGTTTGATTCGGGAAATCTCGCCAGTTGTAATACTTTTTCGGCGAAGTGATTTAGTCTGATATCTCAAATACGTACCGAACAGAAATGTAAGGATAACTGAGTGGCCTTTAACGATACCTTTAGATTGAGCAGCCACGCGGTTATCACTAATGCGCAGGGACAAGTGCTGTTGCTTAAGGCCAATTACGGTAATTTTGCTTGGGGTTTGCCCGGTGGCGCACTTGAGCCCGGTGAAACGATTCACGAGGCCTTGGTGCGCGAATGCCAAGAGGAATTAGGCTTAGGTGTGCAGGTTAACTATTTGAGCGGCGTGTATTATCACAGCGCCTATCAATCCCAAGCCTTTATTTTTCGTTGTGAACTGCTATTGCCTGATGGGCCTGATGGGTCTGATGTGGCAAAAAATGGGGCAGAAGGTGAGCCATTGCCGATCCAATTAAGCCACGAACATTCAGAGTTTGCCTTTCACGATATCGACACCCTTAGCGCGGTTCAGCAGCAAAGAATTAAAGATTGCCTCAATTTCAACGGGGTTGTCATGAGCGCAAAGTTTTAATGCTTTGCCAGTAAACCGCCGGCCGTTAATCGGCTTGGTTTTGCGCGAGTAAGGTTTCTAAGCAGTGTTCCTTGATACCATAATAGGCTTTAATGTCAGCAATTTGCGCGAGTATTGCGGCGCTGTCTTTCTGATTGTGTTGTGGCTTTTTAACGGCCAAAATCATCTTATTTTTATTGGTATGTTCTAGGCTGATAAATTCAAACACCTTAGTCGCATAACCATTGGCTTCCAAAAATAGCGCACGTAATGAATCCGTCACCATTTCAGCCTGTTGGCCCATGTGCACTCCATATTGCAGCATAGGTTTGAACAACTCTGGGCTGTGCATCTGCGGGCGAATTTGTTTATGGCAGCAAGGCGAACACATGATGATGTCGGCATTGGCGCGAATACCATAATGAATCGCATAGTCAGTGGCGATATCGCAGGCGTGCAGCGCAATCATCACATCGGTTTGTTTAGGCGCATGGGTTCTCACATCGCCGCAGACAAACGACAATCCTTGATGATCCAGCGTTGCCGCCGTTTCATTACATAAATCGGCCAAGGCTTGGCGTAATTCCACCCCAGTCACCTGCGCATCATTGTGAAGGCTGTGGCGAAGGTAATCATGGATTGCAAAGGTGAGATAACCTTTACCTGAACCAAAATCGACCACATTGATTGGTTGATCATTCTTGTGGGGTGAGGCTTCGAGCGCTTGGCTAAAAACCTCAATAAACTTATTAATTTGCTTCCATTTACGCGACATCGCAGGAATAAGATTATGTTGGCTGTCCGTCACCCCTAGCTTGGTCAGGAAGGGACGTTCGATATCCACAAAACGTTTTTTCTCACGGTCATGTTCTAACGGCGCAGCTACGGTTTGTTTAACGTTATGTGTGCTGATTTGGACTTTGCCTTTTTTGCTGATCTCAAGCTGAACTTCTGCCTGCGCCGTGGCTAAGTGGGCGCTCTTAAAATCGCTACCGAGTAACAGTTTTATGCTGGCTAACCCTTCGTCATAACTCAGGTTTTTTGTGATGTGATTCGTCTGATGCTGATACACAAACGATAGCACAGGTTCATTCTGCAAACTGATCGGTCGAATCGTAATGCGCTGCAGGCTTTTATCTGCCCCTCGGTACTTACTCAACAATAGTTTGATCAGACTATTCTTCGCCAAGCTGTCAGCCAAAAGCTGGTAAAAATCATCAAAAGAATTAAGCGCTGAATGGGACATTATTGTTTCCGAAAAAGTAACCAAGAAAAACAGGGTGAGTATTCTAACCGCGATCCGCCGCTACCTAAAGTTATTCTCATCGAGAAGGGGTTTGGGGCAGAGCTCCACTGCTGATCTATCTGTTGAAATTCGTAATCTCGTGTAGGTTTTTGGCAAGCGGGATTTTGTCCCAACTCTTGTTTGAATTATTTAATCAAAGTCAAAGTCAACGTCGTGGGGTTTCACCCCACACCCGACCAAGGAAGACTGCTCGTCCTATCCTCCTTGGATGCTCCATGACGCCCCCAACGGAGTTGAAAGCCCCTTGTGCTCATTGACAAATTTGCTATCGCTTCCGAAGGATGCGTCCCTGCACCTGCGAAAGCTAGCTCGCCATATATGGACCCATCCGGTTTGCAAGACATTCGATAGCGATTATGAGAAGAGTTCATTGCACCCATATATTCGGCCTGTTATTGAGGTATGCCTCTGGCCCTGATGGATATCTGCTTCTACTGTCCTTATCATCCTTGCGGCTTCATTATGAGCCTATGGCGAGCTAAGGTTTTCAGTAGATCAGTCTGACTGTCTCATCATCAAATCAATTGTCATAGCA
>NZ_JAKKRV010000027.1:0-33908 GCF_025653985.1 Shewanella sp. SM69 | reverse complement strand
TGGTCAGAATATTTTGGGATAACGGCATCTATCATCCGTGGCAGGCCAATTTCGTGACAAAAGGCGGCAATGAGACCAAGGTGATCTAAGCGTTTAATAACAGGATGGGTAGACATATTTTGAGACCGTCAAATAGCAGTAATAGATCAAAACTGTCGATCGCGGTCAAGATGGTGTCGTAGTTTTTATGAAAAGCTGATCGCCAGATCACACTATTTAAATTCTGGAATTAGCTGCGGAATGACGGTTAGATATAGTGCCAGTGGTGAAAGAAGCTTTAGCTCTGTTGCGGCGCGAGCTAGACCGAGCGAATGTGCAAGTGAATGTGCGAGTGCAGGGTAGGCCCTTTGAACTGATGGGCGATAGCGTTGGTTTAAGCCAAATGTGGGTTAATTTAGTAAAAAATAGCTTAGATGCGTTAGAAACCTGCGGCGATAATCGTGTGCGTCAATTATGGATCGATATCTATTATCATCCAAATGAAATCAAAGTGTTAGTTATTGATAATGGCGAAGGGCTACAGGGGCAGGCGAGTGAGTTGATGGCATCTTTTGCCTCAACCAAAGATGCGGGATTAGGCCTTGGCTTAGCCATCTGTAAGGATGTGGTTACCCGCCATCACGGCAGCATTCAAATCGAAAACTGTCAGCAATCTACGCAAGCTTTACTCCCTTGGCAACAGGGCTGTGTGGTGACAGTCGTTCTTCCCAAGGAATAGGGTTATACACTTATGAGTAACCCTTAATGTGCGCATTAGCCCGGAGCATCCGACAGCTTTTATTGGTTAGCGGTTAATATTAATAAAAGCATCATTTTCATAATAATATTTTGCTGCACTAATTAATTCATTTAACCCAGCTTCAGAATTTTGTTGTAGCAAATTACTCTTAATACTTTGCAAATCTGACACACTTAAGAAGCTTTTATAACCAATAGATGTTGGGTAAATTGGTTCATCATCACTACCACGATCTTCTTCTGTGTCATCGTCAAGTACAAGACATAATATCGAGTCATTAATTTCTTTATTAGAAGGTATATATACATCCCACTTCCAATCTAAAGATTCAATTTTATCCAACATGTTCTTGAGAGTTAATTCTAAACGCATTACGCACCTTTTGTGATACAGTTAGTCATTCCCGCGCCTTATTTGCGGTTAGTTTTGGGATGGAAAAGCCTTCGCTTGATCTCTGATCCACTTCATTCATAACTGTAGATATTTACCAAAATATTCATCGACAGTTTTATGGCAGTATTTATCTTCACCTCGCCAATACTCAGCGAACACCCAGTCATTTTTGCCTTTAGAAGGGCGATTGTAGCTCCTTGGTCGTAACACTCCAATACTGGCTAAAATCTCTATTAATACCTGCCTTTCTGCTCTACTGGATTTTACGACCTTAGCCAATCTTTTTTTAAGGGCACTGGGATAATCAGTAGGTTCCGAACTTTCGATAGTGCTTAATATTTCTTTGAAACAATTTAAGTCTTCATCAGTTGGGTCAGGGATATCCGTATTTATAAATTGGTTTAAGTCAAAATATGTATATAAAATATCGCCATGACGGACACCACCCCATTTGATACGCTCGAAATTCAATACGTTTATATCTGTGTTGTTATAGTTGTGACTGCCCCTTATCCCGTATTTGCTGTCTCGGCATACACCGCAGGTGTAGGAGTGTGAAGTTGGTTTTCCGTCGGAATATGAAGTGCCGGATATAACGGGTGTATATTTATGCTCTGGGATATTTTTGGCAATTGAATAGGATGATAAAGAAGATCTTAAGTCTAAGCGGCGAGTTGTCAGGCTACTTAAAAAACCTTTAGCAATTTGTGCTCTGGATATTGTTTTTACTACTTTTGCAATGGTATCTATGCAGTCATCATGAGAAATCGAAATCGGATCAAACATCAATCCTTGTGACTTTGCGTACTCAAAATCTCCATCAGATAAGAGTCTATCTTTTGAGTCTATCCATCCATTCTTCCAGTAGGTGGAGAATAATATTTTCTTCGCTTTCTTATCCATATTCGAATTTATGCTTTCACTTAACGTCTGAGTATTTATGTGTAGCGTTGTTTGCGAGACATAAATCACTTGTTCGACTTGGCTACTACGACGATGTTAATTGGTGTGAATGATGCTATAGGAATTTGTTTTGACAGGGTAGTGGTTTTTATACAACTTTGGTGGTAATTGCTTGATATCGTTTTAGCTTTATCATTACGTTTGCATTATTAGTGACGTTGATTTCGAGTATTCGGGCCTTACATTTTGGTTGACACAGGTACTACATCATCTCAACGACATTAAACCTATAAGGCATATTTACTTTTAGTTTTCTATCATTTAGCAACGACTTGATGGTGGTTATTTTCTTCACATGACCACTTGTTTATCGTGGTTTTCTATTAGGATACTTTGGACGTTTGCAATTTAGGGCAGTGGATAGTTTTGGGAAAACTGGCTGAGCTTTTCTACTAAAAACTCTATGGTGCGACGGACCTTATGGCTGGGATAATCGGTTTGTAGGTATACCAATTGCAGCGGGATCGGCGGGGCTATTTTATCGGCTAGCACTAAGTGGAGTCTGCCTTCGGTCACATCTTGCGCCACATCGAGCCAACTCTTATAGGCAATTCCACGACCTGAGAGTGCCCAGTCGCGGATCACTGCGCCATCGTTACAGAAACGTTGGCCCCTGACTTCGATTTCAACGGGCGCGCCGTTATGACTTAACTTCCATTTCTGCCACGGCTCACCGCCGCGATTTAAGATCAGTACTGCGTGTTGGCTAAGTTCATTTAGCGTGCTTGGTGTGCCGTGTTGTGCCAGATAAGCGGGTGAGGCGACCAGTACCCTTGGGGTCATGGCGAGCTGACGCCTTTTAAGGTTTGAGTCGTCAAGTTGACCATAGCGCAAAGCCAAATGGATATTTTGGTCGATTAAGTCTGTCATATGATCGCCAAAATACAGCTGCACTGTCAGTTCTGGGGCGCTGTCCATCAATTCATCGAGCCAAGCACGGATCTGGCTGCGACCAATATCCGAAGGTAAGGCGAGGCGTACTTCGCCCTTAAGCTCACCCCTGTGTTCGGCTAAATTGGCGCTGGCGGTTTCGAGAATCGCCAGTGCGGGTTTCGCCGAATCGAGAAAGATCCGCCCTTCTTCTGTGAGCTGTAAGCGCCGCGTCGAGCGAGCAAATAGCTGACATCCTAGTTTTTTCTCTAATCTTTGCAGCGCGGCACTTGCCGCTGCCGGCGTCATGCCTATTTCTTTACTGGCTGCCGAGAGACTCTCTAAGGCTGCGATACGCAGCGCTAATTGCAGATCGTTTAAATGATACATATCAAATTATTTTTGAAAATTATTTTAATAATAGCCTGATTATCAATATAGATTATCTAATGCACAATTGCACCACTGATGTTTCATCTTAATTTCTGGTTCGGAGTGTGTATGAGTCTATTCATGTCTTACAAATTAGCGTCACTGGCATTAAACAATCGCATTGTGATGGCCCCTATGACTCGGGCGCGTACTACGCAGCCAGGTAATATTCCTAATGATCTGATGGCGCAATATTATGCTCAGCGCGCCTCGGCGGGGTTAATCATCACAGAAGCGACACAAATCTCCGATGACAGCCAAGGTTATTCATTTACGCCGGGCGTGTATACCGCTGAGCAAATTGAGGGCTGGAAAAAAGTCACAGCGGCAGTGCATCAGGCTGGCGGTAAAATCTTTAATCAAATTTGGCATGTTGGCCGTGTATCGCACCCGATTTTTCAGCAGGGTAATGCCCCGATTGCGCCATCGGCCATTGCGCCCGTTGGCACAAAAGTATGGATTGTGGATGAAGCGCATCCTGAAGGGCAAATGGTGGATTGCCCAGAACCTAGGGCTATGGTGCAAGCCGATATCGACCGCGTTGTGGCCGATTTTGCACAGGCGGGAGTGAATGCGGTTGCGGCGGGTTTTGATGGCATCGAAATTCACGGCGGCAATGGTTATCTGATTGACCAGTTTTTACGCACCAATTCAAACCACAGAACTGATGCCTACGGCGGTTCTCAGGAAAATCGCATTCGTTTTTTACTCGAAATTGTCCAAGCCGTGAGTGCGAAAATTGGTGCCGATAAAGTCGGGGTTCGCCTCGCCCCTTACGTGACGTTTAAAGATATGGCGTGTCCTGAAATTGTAGACACTATTCTGTTAGCGGCTAAGCATTTATCGGCATTGGGCGTGGCATATGTACACCTTTCAGAGGCGGATTGGGATGATGCGCCGCAGGTGCCAGAATCCTTTAGAGTCGAGCTGCGCAAAGTCTTTAAGGGCAGCATTATTGTTGCGGGTCGCTATGATGTGGCGCGTGCCAATGAAGTGATTGATAACGGTTATGCGGACTTAGTTGCCTTCGGTCGACCTTTTATTGCGAATCCTGATTTGCCTTACCGTTTAATGCATCAATTGCCTTTATCAGCATTCGACAAAGGGCCCTTGTTTGGCGGTAGTGCAGCGGGTTATACCGATTATCCTACACACAACGAAGCATTGAGAGCCGTCATCCGATCCGCTGACGATGAGGTGGCATAATGGATCGGGTTAACACTTTGTATGTTCAACGCTTACCCGCTTGGCTCAGTTTAAGTCTATGGTTTTCAGGCTTTATAGGTATCGCTATTGTGGGTTTTAGCTTAGCAAGTCTGAGCATGGATGCGTTAGCCGCTCAAGGGGCAACAACACAGGATAGTGCTAAAGTGCGAGCGACATTAGTGCCAAAAGTGGCGGCAATGGAAACGATTTCTGATGAATCACCGCAGGCACAAGCTATCGCACGCGCCGCTTTGTTATATGCCAGTTTTTGGCACACGGGCGATGCAAGTTTTGCCCACGGCGCATTGGCGACTGGTTTTATCGACCGTACTCTGCCCGCTGGCCGCGCACAGGGAATCACGGGTCCACTCGAAGCCTCAAAGGCATTTAGGGCAGCGGTCCCCGATCTCTCTGTTTCAGTTGAGCATTTGCTAGTCGTTGGCGATCGTGCAGTGGTACGTCTGCGTTTTAATGGCCGCTTTACTGGTGTCTTTGGTGAGCAAAAAGGCCAAGGGCAGAAAATCGATTTTCGTGCTGTTGACATGTATCGAGTACGGGATGGTTTCATCACAGATAACTGGCACCTCGAAGATTATCAAACGCTATTTTCTCAATTAGCTGCAGGGACTCAATCATGAATCAACGTCGACGATTTTTAATGGCAGGTGGCGCCATCGCTGCTGGGTTCGGCCTAAGCCAAACGGCGCTTGCTATTGGTTTACCATCATTAGATACCTTAGAAAATGACTCCAAAAGTTCAGGTGGCAGTGGGATGAACAAAATATTTTGGCCAAGTGGTGAGCAGTTAGTGATTTCAATCTCAATGCAGTTTGAAGCAGGTGCTCAAGATAAAAATGCCGAAGGGCCGTTTCCGCCGATGGAAAAGGGCTATCCAGATACCATCACCCCGACTTGGTACGACTACGGTATGAACGAAGGCATTCCAAGGCTGCTGCGCTTGTGGCGTAAGCACAATATCAAGGTGACTTCTCACATGGTTGGGCGCGCCGCTGAGCTACATCCTCAACTTGCCAAACAAGTTGCAGATGAGGGGCATGAGATTTCGGGCCACGGACAAACGTGGACGCCACAGTACAGCATGTCGCCAGCAGAGGAACGCGCCTCCTATGTGGCGAGTATTGAGACGCTGCAAAGGATCACTGGTCAGCGCCCCTTAGGTTTTAATGCCTTTTGGATGCGCCATAGTACTCAAACCCTCAATATTTTGCAGGACTTAGGTTTTATTTATCACATCGATGACCTATCGCGGGACGAACCTTCAATTATCCCAGTAGGAAATAAGCCTTTTGCGGTTGTGCCTTACACTTTACGTAACAATGATATCGGACGTTTTGGTGGCAACACTGCTATGACGGCCACGGCCTTTTTGCAGGAACTAAAGGATGAGTTCGATATGCTCTATCAAGAAGGTTCGACGCAGCGACGGATGATGTCGATCAGTGTGCACGACCGTATTGGTGGCGCTCCTGGACTTGTGACCGCTTTAGATAAGTTTATTCAGTACGCTAAAGATCACACCAATGTAGGCTTTATGCGTAAAGATGCCATTGCTAAATGGGCGCTGGCGCAAAAGGACACACCGACCAATCCTGCAAGAACATTTTAGCCTGCTGTAGCTTTGTTGGAAGAGGTTTTAATGGTTAACAAAAAGCGCATTGTTTAACGCGCTTTTTGTTTTTGGGAACCCTTATTACTGCGAGTCGGAAGCGATTAACGCATGGCCAACATGGCCCAAGTGCGGCGACCTTGCTCCAGAATTATCCCCACGGCAAGTCCCGCAGCGGCGTTGATGGCGAGGCAAGTCACCGCGGTTGATAAAATCACAAAGATACAGAAGGGCTTACCATCGATTAAGCGTTTCGACCACGCCAGTTGCAGCCCCGCAGTGGTCAGTAAACTGCCGAGGATTGCCATAGGAATAAGGCTTAATAGCCAAGCGATATGACTACCCCAGCACAGGGCTATCATTAAGCACGTACTGCCAAAAATTAACGGCGCCAGATAAGTGCGAGCACCAAAATGGTATTGCACCGCAAGCCCGCCCGCACCGTGGCACATGGCCGAGGCACCAAAGGGCGCGAGCAATAAGTTGGCAAGCCCTGAGCTTATGGCGAAGTTTTTGGGCGTGAGTTTGGCGGCATCTTCAGGGAATTTCTCCTGTGCCATTACAGACGTGGCAATGACCGCATTGGTTAAAGTTAATGCCAGTTGTGGCAAAACCAACAAAAGGGCGGCAGAGGTCCATTCAACTGATGTCGGCCAAGCCAATTGAAATGGCGCTGTCACTGCTTGAATATCAAAGTTAGTGGCTAAATTAGTTTGTGTACTTGCTTGCCAAATCATCCCCGCTGCTATGACTAAGGGCATGGCAAGGTAGCGCAGCGGCAAAAATTTACTGATAAATAACAGTACAAATGCCCCCACGCCAACCAGCCAAAATTCACTCATCATCTTAGTGCCCATCCACATCAGTTGCAGACCTATGGCGAGTTGAATACCAACACTCACAGCTTGTGATAACTGTTTGGCTAACCAAGTGATGGCGCCGCTAAAGGCGAGAATTAACAGGATAATGCCCATCAACATGGCGCTTGCCTGCAACATGCCTGGGGTTAAGCCCTGAGCGATCACCAGTGCAGCGATGACTTTCATCGGTTGTACCGGAATCGGGCGACGGTAAAACAGCGCGCTGAGAATAGCGAATAGACCAAACCCCAAAAATATCCCTTGGGGCGAAAATTGATTGAGGGCAATTAGCCCTAGCACTAAAGGTAAAAAAGTGCCTAAGTCGGCAAAAGCGCCACTGGTTTCACCGAGTAAACGGTTGAATGAAGGATTGGATACTGTTTGGGAAATTTTGCCCGAGGTCATACTGATTGCCGTAATTGAACACGCTATGACTACGCAAAATAAATGCCATAAAAATCAGATGATTTTGGGGGTAAACAGAGTCAAACTACCGTATTGAGTCACTCAATGAGACAAACTGGGGCAAGGCCGAAGAATGGCTGAGTCTAATTGTCTGCACCTGTGTCTATTGCGGCTGCATTGGGTTAATTGTTAGCTCAAGCTCATTTGTGAGTCATGATTCAACCGCAACACTGGCGGTCAGTGCCGTGGTTGATATTCTTTATTGTGTAATGTTGCTTGTTAAGGTTGCTGGCGCGTTGGTGCTAGAACGATTTCGCGTACGCACACATTTTGCGGTTGTTGCCATGCAAACAACGCAGCAGCGGCGACATTTTCAGGGGCGATAACGCCGCCCATTTCTTCTTTCCAGTCATGGTAACCCGCTTTAATGTCATCGCTGGTGGTATGGCTCAACAACTCGGTTTCTACTGCGCCGGGGGCGATAGTGATAAGGCGTACGTCATCCATGGCGACTTCTTCACGAATGTTTTCTGTTAAGGCGTGCACGGCAAATTTAGTAGCGCAGTAAGCGGCGTGGTTTGGAAAGGTTTTACGCCCCGCCACTGAGCTGACATTAATGATAGTGCCAGTTTTGCGAGCTTTCATGTCGGCTAATACCGCATGAATACCATTAAGCACGCCCATCACATTGATATTGAGCATGCGGCTCCATTCGTTGGGATCTTGCACATCGATTTGGCCTAGTAGCATGATTCCCGCGTTATTGATAAGACAGCCGACCGGGCCAAATTGTGCTTCTGCTTGGGTTATGGCGGTTTTAATAGCTGCGCCGTCGGTGACATCGACGCTGATAGAAAGGCTGTTTGGTAATTCAAGCGCTTGCATTGCTTCAACTCGGCGTGCCAGTAATAGCAGCGGGTGGCCTGCAGCGCTAAAGCTTTTGGCCATAGCGGCGCCAATACCCGATGAGGCGCCTGTGATGACAACCAGTGATTTAGTAACTTGATTCATTAGTATTTCCTATTAATTGGAGCCAATGTAAGCCGTAAACAAACTGTTGTTCGGCGTCTTGAACCTGTTAACCAGTATAGGCTGGGGATTTTCAGTCGAAAAATACTTATTCCAGCTGGATATGATAGGCTCAGCCTATGGCACTATTGTTGAAATTTGTGCTGAACTCGTCGGTTGTCGGAGAAGATTAAATGGTCGATTTGCGTTTACTGCGTTTCTTTATCGCAATTTTTGAAGAGAACAATATTACCTCGGCGGCTAACCGTTGCTTTGTGAGCCAGCCTTCACTGTCTGCTGGGTTAAAGCAACTCGAAGAAGAGCTTGGTGGTCAGTTATTTGAGCGCAGCAAAAAAGGCGTTAAACCTTTGGACAGCGCGCACTATCTATACCCTTTGGCGGTTAAATTAGTCGAGGAGGCGAGTAAGTTACCAGGCTTGTTTATGGCGAAGGCAAGCCGGCAAAAGCTACGTTTGGCTGTGATGCCAGACTTAAGCCAGCGGCGTTTGGCAGGATTTTTACAACAGGTGAATCAAGCCATTGATAAGTTAGATCTTGAACTGGTGGACTATCAAAGCCCTGCAGATTGCCGTTTAAGCATCGACAGCTTGCGCCATGAAGATGAAGTATTTTTTCCGCTGTGGGAGGAGGATTATGTGCTCTGCGTCCCCAAGGATCATACCCTCGCCCAAGTAGATAGCCTACGCCCCGAGCAGCTCAATGGCTTTGACTTTATTGAGTGCCCACCCTGTGAAGCCCATCAGCAAACGATAGGTTTATTGGCGTGCAGCAATATGTCGCTTAATTTGGTCGCTAAGGCTGAGTCAAAATCTCTAGTGATGTCGCTAGTGTTAGCCGGATTTGGCGTGAGTTTTTTACCCGATGGTTTGATTGAAGATGAGCCTAGGCTCAAGCAAGTGAAATTTGATGGTCCGAGAATGTTCCGTCGTATTGGTTTGTGTTATCCCTCCCATCAGGCAGTTGCGCCAACATTGGCGACCTTGTTACGGCATTTAGCCGCTCGATCGAATTAATTCCAAGTTAGTTTTGGGTTATCAGCATTCAGATTAGTGAGTCGCTAAGGGCGATTCAGTGAGATTAAGTGGAGGCTCGACGCCGTAGGATTTAAATAGTTGAGTAATTTCACCTGAGGTGCGCATGTCGTCGACTATCTGGTGAACTTGCTTGGCATATTGATGCTGCGGCGACATGAGCGGAATACTGAAATAGCGGCCATTTTTGCTGATATCTACGTACGCCATCTGTTTGAGTTGGGGATCTTTGGCAAAAAATTGCATCTCATGCTGTTCGGAGGTGATGGCTAAATCGATACGCTCAGCCTTCAACATATTGATTAACTGACCGTTATCATTAACAAAAGACACTTTTAGTTGGTTTTGATTGTCATTAAACTGCGGACAGTAAAAAGCGCCTCTAAGTGCGCCAATGATATGAGGTTTTAGTTCATCGAAATGTTTGACTTCAAGTTGTCTATTCGCAAGGGCAAAGTAATAGACGTAGCGCTTGTCGTATCCCAGTAGCATAGGGTCTAGAAAATCGTTGCGCTCTGGCGTCATCGAATGGACGGGGATTAGGTCGACTTGTCCCATTTCTGCCACTTTAATTGTGCGTGCCCAAGGCACATTACTCCAATTTATCTTGTGACCTAGGCGGGCGATGACTTCATTGATGACAGCTGCACCTGGGCCTTTGCACTCACCATTTTCGACATAAATAACAGGATGCCTATCGCGGCAGTGTGCTTGCCAGACAACGGCAGAGGTTTCTGCCCTTGCTTGGGGCAGAAATAAGCATGAAATGACAATGATCAGTATCAGCCTCATACATCTTGCCTATTAAAATGGTCAGTTTTAATTTAGGGCTGGGCAGTTAACCTGACTATGTTTTATTTTTGAGTCGTTTAGCTGCGCAGGTTTGGTCAATAATTGATTGTAGTGCTTATACATCCACTGTGCTTTTTAAGTAATTATAAATTCACTCTATTTTGTAACCAAACGGTTTGGCCTGTTAAATCTGACCAAACCTTTTCTGGGGCTCATTCGCTGCTAGGAAACTTACCTATCCGACTCAAGATAGGGCGTTAATTGGGTTTCAATAGCCTCAATTTGAGTTTCGGCGTAGGCAAGTTCGGATTCGGTTAAACATGATTTTGCGGTGTTTTGATGGAGTCGTTGAGCGCTATTCATCCCGTATTTACCAAAATGACGTAGCAATAAACTAGACCAAATAAACATTTGTATAGGTTTATTTAATTGTTCTGCGCCGTAAATATTGACCAGTTCCCGCATAGCAATTTCATGACCTAGCTCTGCCGATTTGACGTACCAAGCTTCTGCCGCTTGTAGAGCCTCTTGAGTGGGTTTTTCACCACTTAAAAATGATGCAGCCTTATAGAAATAAAAATATTGTTGTTGCTCAGCGGGGATTGGATGCTGATGCAAGAAACTGTCACGTAGACGCTCAGCCTCTCTTATCTCTAAGGTACCTAGTTGCTGACTGAATCTGGCTAATTCTTTTAGATGATCGGCTCTATTGCTCATGGCCGCGAGCTGGTAATACATTAACGCTTTAATCGGTTGGCGACTCACGCCTAAACCTTGCTCATAAATCTTGCCTAAGCCTAGCAGTGCGTCTTCATTCCACTTAAGTGCGAATTCTTCAAAGTCAATTTTAGCCTGTTGGTAATCACTCTCATTTTGTGGCGCTTTCAGTAAAAGATGAGCAAATTCAATCTTAGCGAAGTCATTACCTCTAGCGACAGATTGGCTTAACCAATGGCGCGCCTTGTCATAGTCGACAGCCAAATCTTCACCGTAGAGGAAACGTTTACCAAGATAATACTGGCGGAAATCATCGTCTGCGGCGCGCTCGCTAAGTAATGCCTCTGCACGCGCTAAATCTTTAGGTCCACCTTGGCCAGCAGCAAGCATATGTCCTAGATCATCTTTTGCTAATTCATCACCAGCGGCGGCGGATTTCTCAAAGTATTCCCGTGCTTTGATATAGTCCGAAGTGACGCGCTCATCATGCCAGTAGAGTGTGGCTAAATGGTAATAGGCTCTTTGGTCTTCTTGTGCGGCGGCTTTTTCGAACCAGTAAATTGCTTGGCTAGCATCGGGATCGAGAAAGGGCTGGCTTAGATACAAGTAAGCAAGCTCATATTGAAACTCGGCTTGTCCCGCTTCGGCATTAGGTTTGAGTTGCTCTACCTGTGCGATTAACTCATCGGGTGTTTGCGACTCAGAAGAGAGCAAATTAGGTAGGGTGAGCATGGGTAAATATTGAGGCTCTATTTCGGCGGCTTTTTTATACCAATCGTTAGATGCCTTGGGATCGGCGGGGACTTGTGGGAATCGACCGGAATAAAGTTCGGCCATAGCAATGGCGGCAACGGCTAAGCCTTTATCGACTGCCTGCTGAATATAATCTAGGCCAGAGTTGACTTCACCTTGGTTAATCAGTGTTAAGCCATGATTGAGTAGCGCAGTAGGATCACCTGCGGCAAGTGCTTTAGCTTGTACTTGTTTTTTTTGATATTTAGCGAAAAAAATAAACAGTACAATAAAAGCAATAATTATGAGTATCAACGACATAGTAGTCCATCACTATCGATATTTGGGAGTATAGTAAACGTAAATTTTTACAAGAATGCAAGTTTACAATTTGGGCTAGGCTGATCGACTAAGCCGATCAATCCCATGGGCATTAGCGTTATTTATCTTGCAGATGGATCTCTCTAATGGGGCAGGCAATCTCGATTCCTGCCTGCTTAAGGGCGTTATAAAGAGCGAGGTTCACCTTATATTTATGCTGAAAATAGCTTTGTGTGGGCACCCAGTAACGAACCCCCATTTCAATTCCATTAGCATTAAAACCATTGATGCCGATATTAGGTGTGGTCTCTTGATAAATATAGGGATTATTGCTTAATAACTCAGTAATCACACTAATGGCTCGTTCGGGATCTGTGTTGTAACTGAGATTGAACTGGGTTTCGACTAGCTTATTGCTGAAGGAGTTGTGCAAGATTTCGCCGACGATATGCTTATTAGGAATGCTGATTTGCTCACCTTCCTCATTGGTCAGTATGGTCATGCCTAAGTGGATACGTTTAACAACGCCGCTTTCTCCTTTAATTTCAATAGTATTGCCTACCACAAAAGGGCGGGTGACGATAATAGTCACGCCTGCGGCATAGTTCGCTAGCATACCTTGTAAGGCTAAACCTGCGCCGAGGGAGGCGGCACCAATTGCCGCAACCATAGGGGTAATACTGATGCCGATCTTGCCGAGGGCGATAATCCCGACCATGACTATGATCAGAATGCGGATAAGATTGCTGACAAAATTGCTTAGGGTGATATCGATATTGTGTTTGTCGAATTGCTTAGCGACTAAGCGTGATACTTTACTGGCTACCCATAAACCTAACAAAAAGATCAGCAAAGCACCTACGAGTTGAAAGCTGTAGGTGACTAAAAACTCGGTGATGAGTTGATAAACGCCTTGTAGTTGCTGCAATTCTTGATCGAGTCCAGGTGTTATCATTATGATATCCTTGTAATAAAATTAACTGTGCGATTATAGCGTAGAAATTTCACCAAATACTTTTCGCCCTTCATGTGTGAAGCGTATCATGTAATCGTGGTTGGTTTAATGAGTCGATAGGGGGAGTCAGGTATGCTGTTCGCCTATCCAATAATGGAGTCGAGTGTTTATGAAAACGCTGTTGTTATGTTTGTCTTGTCTGTTAACCCCAATCTGGGCGTATGCTGCGAGTTATGTTGCCGGAGATGCGATTAATCCCATTTCACTTCTCGACCAAAATGATAAAACCATTAATGTGACTGATGAGACTCAAGTGTTGCTCTTTAGTCGCAGCATGAAAGGCGGTGATGTGATTAAGGATGCACTTACCCCCTTGAGCGCGACTCAAATGCCAACGGGTTTAGTTTATGTTGCCGATATCAGTGGTATGCCTTCTTTGATCGCTAAATTTGTGGCTGTGCCACAGATGCAAGATTTACCTTTTGCGATTGGGTTAGATAGGGATGGTGAGATCAGTCGTTTATTACCTGATAACAAAGATATGGCCACTATGATATTGCTCAAGCAGCGTAACATTTTGGACATTGCCTATTTTGATTCCAGTGAAGCCTTGAACCAAGCCCTCGCAAAACTCAATCAGCCGCAGTAACAACTCGATTTAACGGACGTATTTTAAGGCATCCATGAGTCTTCTTTTCACTGTGTGATTGTTACTTCAAGATAACTGTTTTTAGATGGATATTTTGGCTCCAGCCAGCCTATCCATCTCCCTTCTGATAACGTCGTAAAAAATTCACTTTTTATTCTGATAATGCACACAAATTTACCTTAGGGTTTGTGTGCATAATTATTTGTTTTATAGCGCCTTTTTCTGATGGTTCAGTTCCTTAAAGAAATAGAGAATAAAAAGTTATTAATTCAGCATAAAAATTCGTTGCGTAAAGCGAAAAAATATCGTTTACTGCGCACGTTTTTAATACATCACACTTACTGTTATCTATCTGACCCAAAGGAGACTCTGGCCCAATGAGCCAATTTCAATCTATTGATGTTGCTGACTATTATGATATGGACACATTCAAGCGTATTGAAGCGTTTGCCAAAGACAAAGCAACCCCGTTCGTTGTGATCGATACCAGTATCATAGCGAAACAATACGATGACATGGTTAATAGTTTTCCTTACGCCAACGTTTATTATGCAGTTAAGGCAAACCCTGCGGCCGAGATCTTATCTTTACTAAAAGATAAAGGGTCAAACTTTGATATTGCCTCGATTTATGAGCTAGATATGGTCATGAATGTCGGTGTGACAACCGATCGAGTCAGCTATGGTAATACCATTAAAAAGCGTCAAGATGTGCGTGCATTTTATGAGCGTGGCGTGCGTATGTATGCATCTGACTCAGAAGCCGATTTGCGAATGATTGCTGAAGAAGCGCCGGGTTCACGTATTTATGTGCGCATTCTGACCGAAGGTACAGATACCGCTGATTGGCCGTTATCCCGTAAATTCGGCTGCCAAAACGAAATGGCCTATGAGCTATTAGTATTAGCACAGGAATTAGGCTTAGAGCCTTTTGGTATTTCTTTCCATGTGGGTTCTCAGCAACGTGACATAGGTGCTTGGGATTCCGCTATTGGTAAAGTGAAAAGTATTTTTGACCGTTTGCGTGATGAGCACAATATCACCTTGAAGATGATCAATATGGGCGGCGGTTTCCCTGCTAACTATATTGATAAAACCAATCAATTGGGTGTGTATGCCGAGCAAATCACTCACTTCCTGAAGGAAGATTTTGGTGATGATTTACCACAAATTATTTTGGAACCAGGTCGTTCGTTGATCTCTAACGCGGGGATTTTAGTGTCTGAAGTGGTACTGATCAGCAAAAAATCTTACACAGCGTTAGAGCGTTGGGTGTTTACCGATGTGGGTAAATTCTCTGGCTTGATTGAAACGATGGACGAGGCGATTAAGTTCCCGATTTATACTGAGCGTCAAGGCGAGCTGGATAAATGCGTGATTGCCGGCCCAACCTGTGACAGTGCAGATATCATGTATGAGCACTATAGCTATGGCTTACCAAATGACTTAGCCATTGGCGACCGTATGTATTGGTTAACCGCAGGGGCTTATACGACGACGTATTCAGCAGTATGCTTTAACGGTTTCCCACCGCTGAAGGATTACTATCTGTAAGCGATTGTGATGACATTAATAAGGGCGCTTAGGCGCCCTTATTTGTCTTTAGAGTAATAGTAGGATTACTCGTGGGATTTGAGGATCTGATAAATTTCCTCTTTTAAGTGTAACTTTCTGCTTTTGAGTTCTTTCACTGTCGGATTGAAATCACTGGCGACACGTTTTTCCAGTTGTTTGATTTCCTCGTCTAACTGATTATGCTCATTAAACTTACGTTGAAAATGAGCATCTTGGGTTTTCAGGGTGGAAATTAATTCTCTGTACTCTGGAAACATCGGCATTCTCCTTGTCGTCATTTACTACACTTCAGGTTACGCCTTAACCCTAACCTTATACCAAGTCGTTAAACGTGACTTAGATCACTTTTAGCGGTCACTTAGATTAATACTAATGGATGATTTATTTTAATCTATTTTAAATCAGTATCTTAGGTGTTTGTTGCCACAGCCTCTGGCATGAGTTCAGGATCTGGTTCACACTTTGTTTGGTATAAATCAGACTGACATTCGAAATATGGGCAAATTTGCTATCTTGTGAGCAGATGCTGGTGTAGTTGGTAATTTCATTACGACTAAACAATTACTTCTTGCCGATAATTCTGTGATCAAGTTAACCTTCACCGCTTCGATACTAGGTTAAAGTCGATTTTATAAGAATTTAATTATCAAAAATGAAAGGGGTTTTCACAATGGCTGATGTATTTCATTTAGGTTTGACCAAAGCGATGCTCGATGGTGCAACCTTAGCAATCGTTCCTGGTGATCCAGAGCGTGTAAAACGTATTGCCGAACTAATGGACAATGCGACGTTTCTTGCTAGCCACCGCGAGTATACAAGCTATTTAGCGTATGCCGATGGCAAGCCAGTAGTAGTGTGTTCGACCGGTATCGGTGGTCCATCGACTTCTATCGCAGTAGAAGAACTTGCACAATTAGGTGTGAATACCTTCCTGCGTGTAGGGACTACAGGCGCAATCCAACCTCATGTTAATGTGGGTGATGTGATTGTGACTCAAGCTTCAGTGCGTTTAGATGGCGCAAGCTTACATTTTGCACCTATGGAATATCCAGCGGTTGCAAACTTTGAATGTACCACTGCTATGGTTGCAGCGTGTCGCGATGCTGGTGTTGAGCCACACATTGGCGTAACAGCTTCTTCTGATACTTTCTACCCAGGCCAAGAGCGCTATGACACTGTCACAGGCCGTGTAACGCGTCGTTTCGCGGGTTCAATGAAAGAATGGCAAGATATGGGCGTACTGAACTATGAGATGGAGTCTTCCACTTTGTTCACTATGTGTGCCACTCAAGGTTGGCGTGCAGCCTGCGTTGCAGGTGTGATTGTAAACCGCACCCAACAAGAAATTCCTAATGAAGCCACAATGAAGAAAACTGAAGTGAGTGCGGTTTCTATCGTGGTTGCAGCAGCGAAAAAATTGTTAGCTTAATTTTTAGTAAGCTAAGCAACACTCCCCTGCAAAGTGAGTGCTCAGAATAGAAAAGGTGCCAATGGCACCTTTTTTGTTGCTTTAAAACTATGCCGGTACCGATTAGAAATGGTATTGAGCAATCACAGAGTAAGTGTCTTGATCGACGCCTTTCACACCGTATTTATTGGTCCACAGATCGTATTCGATACCCACCAATAATTTATTGGCTTGATGATCCCCGAACAGACTCTTACCGAGATCGTATTTTAGCTGTGGGTTGAAATGGAAGTTTTCCTCGTAGCCGTTATCGTCGGTGGCAAATACCCAGTCGATAAAGCCATCGAGTACTATGTTGGCAGATCCAACAGGGATATCGATACGAAATACAGGAGTGAACTGCCAGCCGTCACTATTGTTACCAGTGCTCATACCATCGCGGCGATAGGTATTAAAGTTAAGATAAGTAAAGTATGGTACTGCTACGTCAACCCCTAAACCGTAAAGTAGGCTGTGGACTGGGCCTTCACCTTCTTCATAGGTTAACGCTAGAGACAAGTCTGTTACTGGGCCAAAGGCTATTTTTTCGCCAAGAATTTTACTGGCACTAAAACGTGGCGAAATTTCACCATAGGTAGTGCTTTCCATGCCCGTGTCGTTACCTTTGAAATAGATAAAATCTTGGAAGGCAAACCAATCACCGTATTTCCAGCCGCCAGCCGTTTCTAGGGTGATAGTGGCTTGTTTATCCGATGGCGCTAAATCGTAGTCTTCGCCATAGAGGGCTGTTGCACTGAAATCCCACCACTGTACTAAGTCACCCGCAAATGCTTGAGGAGAAAGCATTAGTGCTAGGCATAGGCATGTTTTTTTCATTGTTATTTCCTGTTGTATAGGTCGAAGTTAATTCGTGTCTTACTCAATCCGCTCTCTGACCTATGGCATGGTTTGATGGGTAAGTTCAAACCTAGCGCGAGTGTACGTCAAAGGACTTGCTCAAAAGTGGGGGCAATATATGCAAAAATTTACATTTATTCAAAGTTTTTATCGAATGTTGTTGTCAAAATCACATAATCATTAGTGAAGGATTTTATTTTTAGATAATTGATTTTTAATGTTTTTTATTGTTATTGCGCCGCTTGTGGATTGGGAGCTTGCTATCTTTTTGAATTGATTATGCTTAATTTTAAAACAACCTAACGGCTTTCGTGGGCGGATATGGGAGAATGAGGATTAAGTCATAGGTGATTGAGTGTGCGTTTTGACTGGGTAAATTTTGACATATTATGTCGATTATCCGAAACTCTGCTGTTATAGTGCAGTAAAGGACACTCTCATTTCAGGGGGAAATATGGAGTTTTCAAATCCGATTTTAGTGTGGGCAGTGATTGGTTTAGTGTTAATGCTCGCCGAAATAGTGGTTCCAGGTGGCATCATAGTGTTGCTGGGTGCGGCTTGTTTAGTCGTGGCAAGTGCGTTAGGCATAGGACTGGTCGAAGGTGTCGTGCAGAGCATGACCCTGTGGTTTATCTCTGCCATTGTATTGTTATTGGCTTTCAGGCAAGTCACTCAGAGGCTCGTTGGTGGTGATTCCCATGTGGATAACACGGATGAAGCAATCGAACTATACAATCAAATTGTTCGCGTAAAGCAGACCATAGGTCCTGGGCAAACACCTGGGCGGGTGGAGTTTCAAGGTAGTGAATGGCCAGCGCTTGGCGATGGCAGCATTATTGAGGCGGGTACCGAAGTCAGAATTATTTGTCGTGAAAATATCGCTCTAGTCGTTGAGCCTATTTCAATAGAAGCTTCCAAAAACTAAAGGATGGAATCTATGTTTGTATTTACCTTAGTCATTTTATTTATCTTTTTTATTCTTTATAAGTTGATGTTAATTGTGCCGATGCGTGAAGTGCATGTCATTGAGCGTCTTGGCAAATTCCGCGCAGTATTAGACCCCGGATTTCATATTTTGATCCCTTTTTTCGATCGCGTCTCCTACCGTCACGATACCCGTGAGCAAGTATTAGATGTGCCGCCACAGAGTTGTATCTCCAAAGATAACACTCAACTTGAAGTGGACGGCTTAGTCTACCTAAAAGTGATGGATGGCAAATTGGCGAGTTATGGTATTGAAAACTACCGTAAAGCAGCGGTGAATTTAGCCCAGACCACTATGCGATCTGAAATCGGTAAGCTGAGTTTGAGTGAGACTTTCTCTGAGCGTGATAGCTTAAATGAATCAATCGTGCGGGAAATAGATAAGGCTTCCGAGCCATGGGGAATCAAGGTATTGCGCTATGAAATTCGTAATATCACGCCTTCACGCCATGTGATCCACACTCTTGAGAAGCAGATGGAAGCTGAGCGTCGTAAACGTGCCGAAATTACCTTAGCGAATGCCGAAAAAGCCGCGATGATCAATATGTCTGAAGGTGAGCGCCAAGAGGCCATTAACCTGTCAGAAGGTCAAAAACAGAAACGGATTAATGAAGCTAAAGGTACAGGTCAGGAGATCGCTATCATAGCCAAAGCAAAATCCGAAGGTATGGCAATGATCTCGCAAGCATTAGCCGTCAATGGCGGTACAGATGCGATGAATATGCTATTAAAAGAACAGTTTATTGCTCAAGTTGGCAAGATCCTCAATGTTGCACAAGTCTCTGTTGTTCCCGCTGAAATGGCAAAACTTGAAGGTTTCTTCGAAGGCATGGAGCAAGTCACTCAGACTATGAGTGGCCAGAATAATCTTGGCAAAGGAGCGCGATAATGAATATTCCAGTAGATACAGATTTGATTGTGATGGCGATTTGGGGCCTGATATTTGCCATTTTTGTGATTAAACTATTTCAATCGATCCGCCTAGTACCCACTAAATCGGCTTTTATTGTTGAGCGTTTAGGTAAGTATCACAGTACGTTAGATGCAGGGTTCCATACCTTGATCCCCTTTGTGGATAAAGTGGCTTTTATTCATGATTTGAAAGAAGAAACCATTGACGTACCACCGCAGGAATGTTTCTCGAGCGACGAAGTAAACGTTGAAGTGGATGGGGTGATTTATATCTCTGTGACTGACCCAGTGAAGGCCAGCTATGGTATTACTGATTATCGTTATGCAGCAATTCAGTTGGCGCAAACGACGACGCGCTCTGTCATCGGGACACTTGATCTTGATCGTACGTTTGAAGAGCGTGATGTGATTTCAGCCAAGGTAGTGCAAGTCTTAGATCAAGCGGGTGCCCTGTGGGGAATACGCGTGCATCGTTATGAAATTAAAAATATTACACCACCTGAAACCGTTAAAAATGCCATGGAAATGCAAGTAAATGCCGAGCGTGAGCGCCGTGCATTATTGGCTAAGAGTGAAGGTGACAAACAGAGTAAAATTAACCGTTCTGAAGGGGTTAAAGCTGAAACGGTAAACCGTTCTGAAGGTGAGATGCAGCGCCGGATTAACGAAGCCGAAGGTAAGGCTGAGGAAATTTTAACCATTTCCCGTGCGACGGCAGAATCGATTGAACGTCTCGCCTCTGTTATTGCCGCACCGGGTGGTCACAATGCCCTGCGGATGCAACTCGGTGAGCAATACTTTAAACAGCTCGATGGCTTAAGCCAGAAGAATAGTCGAGTCGTATTGCCGGGTAATATGGTGGATTTCGATTACTGGATGAATAGCATAGGCTTAACGGAAGAAAAACCGAGCTAAGGCTGTGGTTAAAATCTGAAACTAGCTAGTTCATTAAGGTCAAATACTCAGGTGTTTGGCCTTATTTTTTGGCTGAAATTTGATTCTGTGTGATGGAGAGTGGGTGGGTTAGACAGCTTCTGTTGAATGAACCGCCAGAAGCTGCAGTTGGGCATAGATAAATTTTTCATTGAATGGAAGGTTAATAAGCTAGGCGTTCATGAATTTGGGAATGGGCGTGGGTTTCAATGAGCTTGGCAATTTGGTTTTGTTCTAATTGCTGAAGCGCAGAAATTTCGTCATAAATCTTGTCTTGAACATCCAGTGGCATGCGCACATGTTCCATAAACATCCTAATTCCCAGCATGTCGCCACTCTTGAACAATTGGCTGAATTCGGTGGCTTCTATCTCGATTAATGCATTCATAATACTTCACCCTGAGGTTGGATTTGACACAGATACAGCGGTCTTGCTGTTAATTAAGAGATACGCTTAAGTTTGATCTAGGTCAATTAAACTGCATATTAATCTTTCTTAATAAAGGATTTTGTTGTTTACAAATAATGGGTTATAAATTTAGTAGATCAGCAAATTTGAAATGAGTTGTTGTTTAAAACTGACTTTTTATGGGCGGGCAGAGTCAATGAGTGCGTCATGTTATACGGACAAAAAAATAGCGACGAGCGATAAAACGCTGGCCGCTATTTATTCTTAATAGTCTATCAGGAGTAGGCTAAAGCCTTATTTAGGAATCGCCAGAATCTGGCAACCATTAATTCCCGCTTTTTGCAGTGTATGACGTTTACGCTCTGCATCACGTTTACGCTCGAAGGGGCCTAAAGCAACCTTGTACCATACGCCGGTTGTACCTTCGACTTGTCTCACTTGCGCCTCTAAACCTTGGAAAGCGATGACGGCTTTCATCTCGTTCGCCTGTGATTCTTGGCGGAAAGAAGCACACTGCAACTGATATTGCATCGGTGTTCTGCTCGCAACAATATCGGGAATATCGACCTCAACATGCTTATTTTCAAGCTCGTTGAGATAGGTCCATTCTTCCTTTGGTTGTGGTGGCAGAGCATTAGGATCCTTCTTTGGCGGAATAATAAGCTCAGCAGTTTCAGTTGTCTCTACTGGGATAACGACCGCTTGGCGTTCAGGTTCTTTGACCTTAGGAGTAAGCACCGCTGTCTCTTGAGGCTTAACTTGCACTTCCGTTTTCTTGGCCGGAGCGGGTATCGGCTTCACTTCTTGCTTAGCATTATCTTTAATGCTTGACAGGAAATAGACGAAACAACCCACAGCGAGTATGACAAAGCCTATCAAGGTCAGCGGCAGCTTCTTACGCGGCGCCGATTTAGATTGTGAAGGCTTTGCTCGAGTTGGGCGAGTCGCGCGGATTGGGCGCGGTTTAGCGCCCGACTGCGGCCTTCTATTGGCATAATCGCGATTACTCATGGCTTACATCCGCTCTAAGGTTTCAATACCGAGTAGATTTAGGCCTTTTTGTAACGTACGAGCCGTCAGTTGCGCGAGTAATAAACGGCTGTTCTTTTGCGCGTCATTATCGGCGGCAAGCACTGGACAAGCTTCGTAGAAGCTAGAGAAAGCACCCGCTAATTCATATAAATAAGCACACAGTACGTGCGGCTGACCTTTATCGACAACACGATTGAGGATCTCACCGAACTGCGCCAACTTATTACCGAGATCTTTCTCTTTTTCATGCTCAAGCACGATTTTCGCTTGGCTGAGATCCAGATCGGTTACTCGCTTGAATATGCCCGCAACACGGGTGTAAGCGTACAGCAGGTAAGGTGCGGTATTGCCTTCGAAGCTGAGCATTTGTTCAAAGCTGAAAATGTAATCACTGGTACGGTTTTTCGACAAGTCAGCATATTTAACGGCGCTGATCCCAACGACACGGGCGATTTCAGTCAGCGTGGCTTCATCCATATCAGGATTTTTGCTACGAACGAGTTCTAGCGCGCGCACATTGGCTTCTTCTAACAGGTCAACTAACTTAACGACACCGCCGCTACGAGTTTTGAATGGACGGCCATCTTCGCCGTTCATAGTGCCAAAACCTAAGTGTTCTAATGACATATCTTCACGGACAAACTTAGCCAGTTTCGCTAGGCTAAAGACTTGTTGGAAATGCAGTGCCTGACGTAGGTCAACAAAATACAGGACACGATCGGCCTTTAACACGTTCGAGCGGTAGCGCATTGCCGCAAGATCTGAGGTGGCATACAAATAGCCGCCATCGGCCTTTTGGATGATAACAGGCAGTGGCTCACCTTCTTTGTTGCGGAAGGCTTCTTGGAATACGACTTTAGCGCCGTTACTTTCGGTTAATAAACCTTGGGCATCTAAATCTTTAACCACTTGCTCGAGATCGGCGTTATAAGCACTTTCACCGTGTACATCGGCGCGGGTCAGGCTCACACCTAAACGGGCGTAGACTTCATGGCAGTGGCTTAACGAAATGTCGTTAAATTCGCGCCACAGTTTGTTGCAATACTCGTCACCAGATTGCAGTTCGACCACTAACTGACGAGCGCGGGTTGCGAATTCTGCTGATTCGTCGAAACGCAGTTTAGCGGCACGATAAAAGTTTTCTAAATCAGACAGTTCAAGTTGAGCTTCTTCACCATTTTTGGCGCGCAGCTCTTCCATATAGGCCAGCAACATACCAAATTGTGTGCCCCAGTCGCCCACATGGTTTTGACGGATAACCTTGTGGCCTAAAAACTCCAATGCACGCACAACACTGTCACCAATGATGGTTGAACGCAGATGGCCTACATGCATTTCTTTGGCTAGGTTGGGTGAAGAGTAATCGACAACAACAGTTTGTGGTGTCGGTAACTTAATACCTAAATGCTCATCGTTGACGGCATTTTGCAGTTGGTCCGCTAAGGCGCTGTCGTTGATGAAAAAGTTGATAAAGCCTGGTCCTGCAATTTCAACCTTAGCCACAAAAGCCGAAGCCGGTAAGGTATCTATGATCAGTTGGGCTAATTCGCGTGGATTCTTGCCTGCGACCTTGGTTAGCATCATGGCTAAGTTGGTTGCCAAGTCGCCATGACTCTTATCCTTGGTTCGATCTACCTGAATGCGTGCTTCAAAGTCAGCAGGCACAATACCTTGTTGTTTAAAGGATTCTAGAGTTTGTTCAAGTAATGATTGGATATGTGATTTCATGGGTTCTAATCGGCACTAACTTTAAGAGTGAATACAGGGAATAACCGCATATTTTAGCCGTTTGTGGTTAACAATTGCTATCTTCCCGATGATTTTTTATCAAATGGCGCTTAAATACTTATCAAATACTCGACTCAGAGGAGATCCTGCGGATCTCTGTCTAAGCTCCATCGGCAGCGTTTAGCTTCGATAAGTTGTTCTACAAGCGGATGAATACGTTCAAACTCTTGTTGCAGGCGATTGCGGTTTTTAGCTTGGAATAAGAGTTGGCGGCGGAACTTGCCGGCTTTTTTATCTAAGGGCGCTGGCATAGGACCAATCACCTCAAATTCTTTATCTTGCGGCAAAAGCGCGGCAAAGGCGTTGAGAAAGTTATCGGCATCACTGGCTAAATGCGCTTCGGCGCGCACCAACACCATGTGCCATGCTGGCGGCAGCAGTGCTTGTTGACGTTCTTTGAGCTGGCTGCGAGCAAACTCGCCATAACCGCGGTGCAGTAAATCCCGCAAAATAGGATTGTCGCTCTGGTGAGTTTGCAATAATACCGTGCCGGGTTTACTGGCGCGCCCTGCACGACCGGCGACTTGGGTATAGAGTTGCCCAAAGCGCTCAGGTGCGCGGAAGTCGGCACTAAATAAGGCGCCATCGACATCGAGTAACCCAACAAGCGTGACATCAGGAAAGTGATGGCCCTTAGCCAGCATTTGTGTGCCGACGAGGATTTTATATTCTCCCTTATGAATCGCATTTAAGTGGGTTTCTAATGAGCCTTTTAGGCGGGTCGTATCACGGTCGATGCGCACTACTGGATGTTTAGGAAACTCTTGTTGCAGCGCTTCGGCGAGCTGTTCTGTGCCTATGCCTTGGCCCATCAACATAGTGCTGCCACATTTGTGACACTGCTTGGGGATGGCGTATTGATTGCCACAATGGTGACAGCAAATTTCGCCAAGGGATTGATGTACAGTGAAAAACGCGTCGCAGCGGTCGCATTCGTGTAAGTGCCCACACTCGTGGCAAAGCAGGGCTGGTGCGAAGCCGCGGCGATTGAGAAACAACAAGACTTGGTTGCCTGCATCTAAATGCAGGCGGATTTCGTTCAGTAACGGCACTGACATACCGGCTTTCAGCGGCATATTTTTAATGTCGATAATGCCTTGGCGCACTTTTTTAGCCGCACCTGCGCGTTCACCCAATAGTAAATGATGGTAACGGCCGCTTAAGGCATTTTGTAGACTTTCGAGTGAGGGCGTCGCTGTGCCCAAAATCACCGGAATCGCTTCTAAATGGCCACGCATGACTGCCAAGTCGCGGGCATGATAACCAACACCTTCCTGTTGCTTGAAGCTACTGTCGTGTTCTTCATCGAGTATGATGATGCCGGGATACGCCATAGGTGTGAACAAGGCTGAGCGGGTGCCGATAATGATTGCAGCCTGACCACAGCGGGCTTGGCGCCATGCTTCGAGTCTCTGATTGTCGGTTAACCCTGAATGCAAAATGGCAACATTGACTTTGAAACGGCGCTTAAAGCGGTTGATTGTCTGGGGTGTTAAGCCGATTTCAGGCACTAAAATTAACGCTTGTTTGCCTTGCTTGAGGATTTCTTCGAGTACAGCAAGATAGACTTCCGTTTTACCCGAACCGGTAATGCCTTCTAATAAAGTACAGTGATATCCTTGTTGCAGATTTAAAGTGGCAACGGCGACGGCTTGTTCTTTATTGAGTTTATGTGGCGTTTCGTCCATTTCGAGTGTGGTGCGCCAGTCGAGGTTAAGCTCGGCAATTTTTTCATGGCGTGCCACCCAGCCTTTATCTTCTAGGGCTTTAAGCGCCGCTTTACTGATGTCTAAGCTGATAACCTCTTCTTGGGTTAAGCTGGCGGTTTTGAGTAACTCGAGTAGTTTTTTCTGTGCGGGTGCGCGTTTAACCGCCTCGGGCGCAATATTTTGGCCTATTTCAGTTAATTGCCAGAATTGGATTTTTTGTGGCGCGGCATCGAGCCCTTTACGCAGGGCCACAGGTAATGCTTGGGTTAGCATCTGCCCTTGGCTGCAAAAATAGTATCTCGCAGCCCAAAGAGTTAATTTATAAAGTGATTCCGGCAGTAAAGGTTTATCGTCGATAAACTCGAGCACAGACTTAATTTGCTTTGGGGCTAAGCTGCAAGACTCAGTGATACCTGTGACTAACCCGATCAATTGTTGACGACCGAAGGGAACTTTAACGCGCACACCTATTTGCGGTGTACTAGGATAGGATTCGGGTACGCGGTAGCTAAAGGTTTGCCGCATAGGCACAGGTAACGCAACTTCGACAAACAATGACATATGCAGGCAAGTCTTAGACAAGAATGTGGTTTAGTGTACTCAGCGCGGCTGGCTAGGGCTAGCCCTAATGATGGTTTACCAAGGATAGTTGAGAGTAAATAAATGGCTAATATAGTGAAATCATTAGGTCTACTTGCTTTGGTGTGCAGCGCACCTAGCATGGCACAAGTCTCCCATGTGAGCATTAATAGCCGGATGTTTGAATTAGGCGCTTACCCTAAACTCAGGGTGAATGTGATCGCAGACAATCAAGATATGTCGCGCTTAGAGTTTGTTGTGCAGCAAGCTAGCGGCGAAGAAAGGTTAATGGTTGAGGAGATTAATCGCTTTTTAGTTTTACTCACTGGCGTTGAAGATGTGAAGGATAGCAGCGCTAAACTCTTAGTGAGAGAGTATCGCCTTGACCGATGGTATGACGTCAAAAGTATCAATTTATTCGGTGGGGCTAAACCTGCCTCTGCCGCGTTAACGACAAAAGCGGTTTCGGACACTAAAAAGACCACCATAGCGGGCGCCCCAAAAAGTGCGGATAAAGTGGGCATTAAGCCTGTAAAAGTGGTGGCAGAATCAAAGCCACTTGCAGAGGTAACGCCCGCAGCGACTGCTGCAAATACCCAATCCAAAGTACCAACGGTAGAAGTGGTGACTGGCTTTAGATTTCCTGAAGCCGCGAACAAACAAAATACGTCGGCTACTGAGATAAACGCCTTCGCTAAAACCTCTGAGACGATTGCTGTTGAAAAAGGGGCTGTTGAAAACGCTGCAACTGAAACTGTGGTTCCAGAAATAGTGAAAACGGCAAATAATGAGCAAAAACAGAATATTGCTGAAACGGCCTCACAGACGCCCGAACATTGCCAGTTAACGTATCTTGCTGGCGAGACGTTGTGGCGTATCGCCAATCGATATGCCAAGGATTGGGGTGTGAGTGTATATGGCGCTATGTTGGCGATTTACGAGGCAAATCCTGTGGCTTTCTCGAAGAATAGAATTAATGCACTCAAGAGCAATGCGGTGCTATCTTGTCCTTCGAAAATGATTTTGGATCAGCATTCTGATGCTAAAGAGGCGCGGGCGGTATTTGAGGCTAAAGAAGCGGGAAAATAAGCCGCTTAACTAAAGTCAAAATAGACACAGATTAACCGGCAAACGCTCAGATAATCTACTTGTATCCCTTGTAGGTATGCTGTACCATTCTGCGCCCTAAACATATTGTTATTAACATGCATGTGGTGTCCGACTACGGGTTGGAAGAGCGACATGGCCTTACACTTTTGAGGTAACCCCAATGAAACCAGGTATCCACCCAACATACGCTATCATCACTGCAAACTGTACTTGTGGTAACGTTATCAAAGTAAACTCTACTGCTGGTAAAGATCTGCATTTAGACGTATGTGGTGCTTGTCACCCATTCTACACTGGTACACAAAAAGTTGTTGATACCGGCGGTCGTATCGACAAATTCAACAAGCGCTTCGCAGTGCTTGCAAAGAAATAATTGCGATTGCAATGTTTCTAGAAAAGGCGCCTATGGCGCCTTTTTGCTTTGTGTTATTCGTCGATTTTCTTTATTCCGCTTATTCTACATATCTAGCTGGTACGACTTCACTCAATAAATCGTCAACTTATTCAGTATTGAGAGTTCAAGTGTATAATTCGACTTATTTATAGCAATTAACTATAAGATAAATATGCTAGTCGCCATATATTGTAATTTAACCAACATTTTTGAGATTAAGTCGCTACAACTAGCGCAGTAACTACAAAATATATGTTTGTTTCCTACAAAACATATTAAGAAATGCAGCTTTATTATAGGAGATAAGTTTATAAAACTAAGCTTAGAGGGTCTATTTGGCGGCTAAAGTGAAATTTATGAATCTCTTATTTATAAATTCCCCTTATTGGCGTATCTTACCCCGACCAGCCAGACTATTAACATCACCCTTTGGTGAGACTAGATGTGTGTTGGTAGGTCTTACTCTCATAAATTATAAATGTCGCATTTCAGGATTTTAAAATGTCAGATATTCGTCAACAAGCACTCGATTATCATGAATTTCCCATACCAGGCAAAACCGCAGTTTGCCTTACCAAACCCGCCGAAACGAGTCACGATCTCGCCCTAGCTTATAGCCCTGGTGTGGCTGAGCCAGTACGCGAAATCGCTGCAGATCCTGACAATGCGTATCGTTATACCAATAAAGGTAATACGGTTGCCGTGATTACCAATGGTACGGCTATCTTAGGTTTAGGGAATTTGGGCCCTTTGGCTTCTAAACCTGTAATGGAAGGTAAAGCATTATTGTTCAAGCATTTTGCGAATATCGATTCGACAGATATTGAGATTACGCATAATACGCCTGAGGAATTTATCAATACTGTTGCTGCGATTGCTGACACCTTTGGTGGTATCAATCTTGAAGATATTAAAGCGCCCGAATGCTTTGTTATCGAACGTGAATTGATTGCTCGTTGTAAAGTGCCAGTATTCCATGACGATCAACACGGCACCGCAATCGTGACTGCGGCGGGTATGATCAATGCGCTGGAAATTCAAGGCAAGTTGATAAGCGACGCGACTTTTGTGTGTATGGGTGCGGGTGCTGCTGCCATCGCTTGTATGACTATGCTGGTAAAATGCGGTGCGAATCGCGCCAACATTTACATGCTAGACACTAAAGGTGTTATTCATTCTGGCCGTACAGATCTTAATGAATATAAAGCACTATTTGCGAATGATACCGAAAAACGCACGCTTCTTGATGTTATTAAAGGCGCAGACGTATTTTTAGGTCTATCAGGTCCTGACGTCATTGGTGCAGAAGAAGTCGCGCTGATGGCCGATAAGCCAGTGATTTTTGCGTGTTCTAACCCAGATCCTGAAATCAAACCAGCACTTGCTCATGCAACGCGTAGTGATTTGATCATGGGTACGGGTCGTAGCGACTATCCAAACCAAGTCAATAATGTATTGTGTTTCCCATTTATTTTCCGTGGTGCATTGGATGTGCGTGCGTCTTGCATTAATGATGAGATGAAAATTGCGGCAGTTCATGCAATTGCATCACTGGCAAAAGAGTTAGTGCCTGCGAGTGTATTGAAGGCTTACCCTAATGTGACGTCGCTGAGTTTTGGCCCTGAATATGTGCTGCCAAAACCTATGGACCCACGTTTATTGCCTAATGTTGCCCGTGCGGTTGCACAAGCGGCTATCGACTCTGGTGTGGCTGCGATCACCACTTTACCTAAATACGCCGACTAGGCTAAAAGTGGTAAAAACATTAAAAAGAGGCTAATTAGCCTCTTTTTTGTTTTTAAGTGGACATTAAAGTCACAGCGTCTTAGTTGCCTTTTAGGTTATGCTACTGAATAATCAACGGACAACTTTGTTGTGCTCCTGTTAAAATCGCACAAATAATTATAATAATCCTGCAGGATAGCGGATAGATGAAATTCACCCGAATGTTAACTACAAAATTAACCAGCTTTTGGTTAATGTCATTAGCCGCTATCGCCTTCGTATTTTTGCTGAGCGCTATGATGAGTTTCGTGCAGCTGACCTATAAATTTCAGCAGCAAAAAGTCACTGAACTCGAAACTATGTTAGTCGATCAGTTCCAACACCAACCGGATTGGGAGCTAGAGGCTTGGCTACCGCCTATGTTGCTTGCTTATAATGCCGTTAACTTTCGGTTGACCTTGAAAGATGAAGTATTATTTGCCTATGAAGGCAATCTGACTACGCAAAATGCGATGGTGTATGACCATGTGCTAGAGCCGACATCTGGCTTGCGTATGCAGTTAACCTTGACTCAGCCCTTTGAATATTACACTTTCAGTTGGTATGAAATTCTGATTTTGTTGGTCGGTATCTTAGCCGTGGCTGCCTTAGTGCGTTTTGGTTATTTATGGTTTTCACAGCAGCTCGATGGCATTGAAGAATTAGCCTTACGCAGTCGATTGATTCTGCAAGGTAAGCATGAGCAAGCACTCGCGACTCCCGGAAATGGTAAACCAAGGCTGATTAACCGTGCTTTGACTAAGTTGTTAGAAGAGTTACAGGACGCACAAAAGGAGCGGGGGCGTTTCGACAAGTTCATCCGTTCTAATACCTTTCTTGATGCGGAAACGCGCATTGGTAACCGACTCTTTTTGAATAATCGTCTCGACGCCCTTAGTCATAATCAGGCTATGCTTGCCCACGGGGTGATCTATTTATTAGAAATGGATGATCTGGATTTATTGCAGCAATCCCAAGGTGAAGCAGTGACGAAAGAGCTATTAAACTCGACTGTTAATGCGATAAGTCAATTACTGCAAACTCAAGCTAATAGTATTTTTGCCCGTCGCTCCCATAATCAATTTGCCATAGTCGTGCCGCAAATCTCCTTAATTGAAGCGGATCAATTTGCCAGCAAATTACTCAAGATATGTCTAAGCCAGCCTTTGCCTGATGTTGAGAATGGCGATAACTTTTTCCACCTCGGATGCGCTTATTTTACCGCAGGCGATAATGCGGCTCAGTTAATTGAAGAAGCCGATATGGCTTTGAGGGCGGCACAATTACAGGGTAATAGTAATTGGTTTATGTACGACAAAGGCGCGATTGATGAAGAATTTGCCAAAGGCTCGGTACGGTGGCGTAGCTTTTTAGAAAACGCGTTAGTGCAGCGGCGCTTTTTTCCCTTTAGTCAGCCGATAATTGATTCAGATGGTAATGAACACCATAAAGAGATATTTACGCGTGCTCGGGATAATCAGGGGGCGTTAATCCGTGCCACACTGTTTATTCCAATGGCGAATAAATGTGGCTTAATGCCACAGGTCGAACGGCAAATTATTGAGCGGGTATTGTTATTATTGTCGAGTGAATTGTCGGACGGCGTATCGAATGCTCAAACAGTTAAGAAATCAGCGCCGCAGATATACAGTATTAATCTGAGTTTAGATTCGCTAATGAGCCGAACCTTCACTCAATGGCTAAAAACGACGCTATTAGAATATCGCCATCTAACCACGCGACTGATTTTCGAAGTGTCTGAAGATATCGTTATTCAACATCAAGAAAAGTTGCAGCCTAAATTAGATATGATCCGTAAAATGGGCGCGAGATTATGTGTCGATCATGTGGGTCAGCAGGTTGTCGGTACTTATTATATTCGCGAATGCCATTTTGATTTAATTAAGTTACATAGATCCATCGTGCGTCATATTCATTTACGACCAGAAAACCAATTATTTATTCGCAGTTTGATTGGCGGTTTATATCGAACGGAAGTACAAGTCTGCGCCGAAGGGGTAGAAGTCTTTGAAGAGTGGCAGACACTGCAAATCCTCGGTGTTGGCGCAGCGCAGGGAATGTATTTCAGTGAACCCATAGAGGCTAAGTAAGGGAAGTTCAGTGTTTGGGTGATTAATGTCGTCCTATAGACAAATATATCCTATTATTCACGTATTTATCTATAAAATACGAGCATTTGCGGCTAAACTAGCCAGTGCCAAAAATATGACGTTTGCGGTTTTTATTCTGTATCGAGCAGGTCATAGGTCAAGGAGCACTGGAGAGTGGAGTGACAGGAAGTTTGTGCGAAAGAGACTACTCAAGCTTTTAAATTCAGTTGGTTATAGGCATCTTTATGGAAAAAAGTCTTATAGGTCGATTAGCCTTTTGGCAGAAGAGAACAGAACCGACTAGCCTTGGTGTCTATGTCTGCGCCGATAAATTATGGGTTTACGCACCTGCCCAAAAAGAAAATGCTGAGCAGTGGTTACCCTTTGAGCTGAAAGATGAGCACTGGTCATTGGCGTTTGCTGCTGTGGCTAAATCCTTTCCCAATGCACAGTTACAGCTGATTTTGGCTTCAGGCCTTTATCAATTACTGCTGACCGATAAACCGAATGTCGATACTGTCGAATTATCCCAAGCCTTGCTATGGTCAATTAAAGACATGGTCACGCTACCTGTACCGCAAATCCATTTGGATTACTTTGAGTCACCCATTCCGAGTAATAAAATCAACGTTGTGGTGGTGGATAAAGCTAAGTTAGTGAGCATGGTGCAGGCCATTCATGAACAAGATTTACAACTTTTCGGTATTAGTATCGAAGAGTTAGCCGTAACTAACCTATTTAATGATGACAACCAAGCGCGTCTGGTGGTGAGCCATAATCCCGGTCAAGAATTGCTACTGACTGTGGTTAAGCAAGGTCAGCTGTATATGCAGCGTCGCGTGCGCGGATTTACTCAATTGGATAAGACTCAAGCGGATGAGTTAAGTTATGGCATGGCAGACAATTTAAGCTTAGAAATTCAGCGTTCTATGGATTATTTTGAAAGTCAATTGAGACAGGCTCCGGTATCTTCTATCGAACTCCTCGCCGATGGTGCCGTGGATACTTTAGCTAAGTTAGTCTCGGCAAACTTCAATCAAGCTGTGAATGTCATTGATAAAAGCTGTGTTGGCGCGCGAATGGCGGGATTAGCCTTTGCTGAATTTTATCGAGGTACTGAGTGATTAAATACCGAGTCAATCTTTACACTCCTTCATTATTGCCCCCGAAGCAAAGATTAACCTTTGCGCGTTTAAGTGCTTACGCCTTGGTTTTTGCGATCTTATTTGCGGTTTTAGGTGGTTATAGCTACTGGCAAGTCAGTGAGTTACAACAGGCCCAGCAGTTGGCTGCCCAACAAAAGCAGCAATTCGATACCCAAAAACAGGCATTAGAAGCACAAATTGCTGCGCGTAAACCCGATGCCGATCTTGTTGCGCGAGTCGATTTAGCGGAACAACAGTTAGAGCTGAAGCAATTACTCATGGGAGAATTGAGTCTTAGGACTTCCTTAACCAGCCGTGGTTTTGCGCCAGTTCTTAAAGATTTAGCCGTCGTGTCGGATGCGAGTGTTTGGCTTAGTCATATCGTCATTAATGAGCAAGATTTTATGTTCGAAGGTTTTGCCGACCATCCTCAAAGCATTCCGCAGTGGATTGGCAAACTTAAAACTACGCAGACTTTAAAGGGGCAAGCTTTCTCGTCGATGAGCATGGATCGCGGTGAAGATAAACCTTTGGCCTTTACCTTGAAAAGCGATAACAAGGAGGAAGCCGCGCAATGAAGCAAAAGTTAGCCCAATTAGGACAACAGTTTGATGCGCTAAGTCGCCGTGAGCGAGTGTTGATCTTAGTCGCCATTCTGGCCGTGGTCGGCATGCTGAGTTATTTACCCTTAGAGTCCCTGTGGAAAACCCATGTGGCTGTTTCACAACAGCTAAAAGCCTTAGAGCAGGAAAACGTGATTTCGGCTCAGCAGATTGACTTGTATCAGCAACGTTTAGCGTTAGATCCCAATCAAGATTACCAACAGCGTTTAGTGCTGTTGCAGCAACAGAATCAAGCCCTAGATGCCCAGCTCGATGAGCAGATGGTGGATATGGTGCCGGCAGACTATATGCCGCAGTTGCTGGGTAATTTACTAGGACAAGTGCAAGGGATTAAATTAATTAAGTTTATGTCGATAGCGCCCATCCCTTTATTACCTGTGGGTGAAGAGAAAAAACTCAATCTATATAGCCATGGTATTCGCTTGAGTCTAGAGGGCGATTATTTTTCTGTGTTGCGCTTTGTGGAAGCCGTTGAGGCCATGCCAGATAAACTTTATTGGAAGCGTCTCGACTATAAAGTTGCGGAATATCCAAAAGCGACCGTTGAGATTGAACTTTATACCTTGAGTACTGAAGAATCCCCTGATGATTTACAAATAAATCATCAAATTAGGGTGGAAGCGCATCTTGTTGCATGATCAAATGGTTTCGCCAAAAACTACACTTGGACAACAAGATGCGCGAAGCCAATATCCTACAACATTCTTTACACCAATACTGCCCAGAACTTCACCTAAAACGATTAAACAGCTTGATGCTGGCCTCTAAGGCACTGATTGAATGTAAGACACTGACCTTGACTGAGTTAGGTCGAA
>NZ_JAKKRV010000026.1:0-46918 GCF_025653985.1 Shewanella sp. SM69 | reverse complement strand
CGGCGCTGGAGCACCGGATCCGGCAGGGCTTAGTAGAGCAGAACCGGAGTGTGGCGGACATGAAAAAGAAACCCACGCAAAAACCGACTGCGCGGTGGATTTTTTTACGCTTTGGCGGGGTGCACGAGTACCAGTTGGGAGAGGCGCCACCTCAAGTCACAGGACTCACAGTGGACCAGCAGATCATTCTCGACGTGTTAGGCGAACGGTATCGGCAAATTTATTCCTAAATCAGGTGCGGAAAGTCGGGTGAAAACCTCTAATGGCTAAGAGCGTCCCTTCTAATTAATACCCGCTTAGTGCGGGTTTTTATTGCCATTAAGCATGGAAAAAGGCGCTTAATCGCGCCCTTATTGCCGAATAACACAGTGGTCTCATAGCGATTCATTCTTCTTGTAGGCAATGATCACAAGCATTGCAGCTAAAACAGTATTGACAACCGCAACCCGCGCCGCCGTCGCTTACGCCGCAATCACAGCAATTAAAGAGAGAACTACAGTCCCACTTGCCGGATTGATTAAGGCATTGAGTGCTGCCACCTTCGCTCGTTGTTACTGTCCCTAGGATATTCATCGTCATCTTGTACGCTCCTGCTTTGAGTTTCTAGCAGCTTCTCACAGATTCAAAACGACACAAATTTCTAGGGAATCTCTCAAACGGGGATTGATGTTTTTCTGATGGCTCAAGTACGACAGCTCCGGGACACGCTTTCCCCCCAGGCTGACAACTCTGTTAGGCGATTACATGGGAATTGTTGATTTTGGCCAATGCCCGGATAGATATGAAGCGACGTTGAGATGTGTGTTAAGCACTGACATAGATGTGAGTGTTTTAGTCCGGGACTTCTTCAGCTCCGGGACATGATTCCCCCAGGTCCGTAACTCTGTTAGGCCTTTACATGGGAGATGTGTTGTTCCCGGCAACGCTCCCAGGGGACATATATTAAGGAAGGCGCACTTGATGAAAGCGTTCTTTGTATAACTCCCAAGCCTGATTCTCTAACTCATTTATTCGATCATTTTCCTCATAAGTGTCTGCATCGGGGCTCAGACCAAAAAAATCATTCCATCCATTCCACTCTCCGGCTTTTCTAAAGATAAACTCAGGATGCCGATACAATTTATTATGAGGATTGAACTCATTCCCCACGCTAAGCCATGCGGCTAAAATCGTTTCTATCTGTTGATTTGATTGAACCATGCGCAAATTCTCGTAGGGGTATTTAATAGTAAATTATGTCACATTATTTTAAGTAAGGGAGGGCTAAATTCAAACTTTGATTCGGTGGAATTAAGCTGAAAATATTTAAGTTAACACTTTACATTCATGCTGTTAGGTGTGATTTAGCTTGGTGCAGATTTGCAGGAATTTGAACGGTAGAAGCAAAAAACGGAACCATCGGCTCCGTCTGCGGCTTGTGTCTCTTAAGAAAGCACACACTCAATGCCATTCTTATCAATCATGTTAAGCAATCTTAACGCGGCACCCTGTGGCTTAGACTTTCCCTGTTCCCATTTTTGAATGCTCTCATTGCTCATATTCAGAATCGTAGCGAGGACACCTTGGCTAATGTGCTCACGCTCCCTAATATGCTTTATTCGCTCTGCTGTCATTTCATCTAGCTTTGCGCTGAGCGCGAGTGCATCGATTTTTCGCATGGTTAGCTGATCCATCGTGCCATTTTTAGCTAAACGCTGAGCCAGTTTGTGCATTCTATCTAAGCGTTCATCAGTCATTTCGAACCTCTCTTAACTCACCACTTAAGATGTTATTTGACATCCTCCTCGCCGTAAACGACGAGGATTCCTACTGCGGTTAGGCGCGAACGCCGGACTCGCTTCGGTGGGTTCCTGCTGCTGGCGGCATTGTTGCACCACTCACTTCACAGGCTAATCGGGCGTGTCCCGCCCTTAATACATTGATCGCGCCGACGACATCGGCGTTTTCTTCAAAGCCACATTCCACACAGGCAAACCGAGCTTGCGTGGCGCGGTTATCCTTCGATATGTGACCACAGCACGGACACGTCCGGCTGGTGTTTTTCGGTGGAACGGCGATCAGGTGGCCGCCATTCCATGCCAGCTTGTAATCGAGCTGGCGACGGAACTCAAACCAGCCTTGATCAAGAATGGCTTTATTCAGGCCTGACTTCGCCCTAACATTCCTACCCTGTTGCTCGGCGGTTCCTGCCGCTGATTTTGACATGTTTTTGACCTGCAAATCTTCAATACAGACTATCGCGTGGTTTTTGCTAATGTCGTTTGATATTTTATGCAGGTAGTCACGGCGGCTGTTGCCGATATTGGAATGAATGCGCTGAACTTTGGCTTTGGCCTTTTTCCAGTTATTGCTGAATTTTACCTTGCGGCTCATGGCCTGCTGCGCCTTGCGCAAAGCGGTTTCGTGCCGTTTGAAACTGTTGAGCGGGGCGTAGAAACGGCCATCGGACAGGGTGGCAAAGCGGGCAATGCCCATGTCAATGCCGATGGCATCGCCCTGATGCACGGCAATTTCAACTTCCCGCTCGGTCTGGATCGATACATACCACTTACCACAAACCTGACTGACCGTGACGTTTTTAATCTCACCTTCCACCGTCCGACTGTTGCGGTAACGCAGCCAGCCGAGCTTGGGCAGGAAGAGTCGATTATTGCCTTGCTCCAGTTTCACCCCTTGTGGATAGCGAAAGCTATCTGACTGACCCTTCTTTTTGAAGCGCGGGAAGTCTGCTCGTTTGGCAAAGAAATTTTTGTACGCCCGATCTAAATCTTTCAGCGACTGTTGCAGCGTTTGAGAAGGTGAATCAGACAGCCATTTTGTTTCTGGCTCTGCTTTCCATTGTGGTAACAGATTATTCAGTTCAAAGGCCGATAGTTTCTTTTCACCCTGCTCATGTCGTTCTTTTTGCAACGCCAGCGCCTTGTTATAGACAAACCGACAAGCACCGGAGAAGCGGCGCATCTGGCGCTGCTGCTCTCCAGTGACAATCAGTTCGAATTTGTAGGCTTGCAGTCGTTGCATGGCTTGCTCATACTGTGTCAATACAACTCAATTATAGATTGGTCTATGGAAATAGAAAGCGATTTTGTCGAATCTGGTTAACAGTCTCAAAGGTGTATCCAGCCGGATGATCCGAAAAAAGAATTACCCTTCGATCAAAAAGAAACTCTGGGGAGGTGCGCTCTGGTCGCCCAGTTATTTTGCGGGGAGCTGTGGTGGTGCGCCAATTGAGATCATCCGGCAGTATATTGAGCAGCAACAAACTCCGGCGTAGCCCTCAGAACGGCTTCGCCGTTGCGCTATTCATCCTCGCCCTGAACGGCGAGGTTTTCCGCACTATCCGATAAACGTCAAGCGTGTTGTGGTGCGGAGTGGCGCATTGCTTACGCAACGCAACTAGCTGTTGATGGTCTTTGATAATAGCCAGCAGTTGCTCAGCACTGGCATTTCCTAGGATTTCTTCTAAGACGCAGACGAGGTGAAGGATCGGTTTTAACGCCAGCTGTTTTGGCTTAGCACGGTACTGATGTTCAACTAACTTACTGATTTTCATCTCTGGCCTATCTCTGTCATCGTTTAACTTAGAACCGAGCTGGTTTGGTGACTAACGCGGTACGCCAATCACACGCCAGCTCTGGTAAATCATCGTCATGGCCGCTATCCCTATGATACCAGCTATGTACCATATCCTTATGGAGAAGAGATGGCAGATCACCACGGCTTTCAGCGTCGTCACGCACTGACAATACAGTCTCCACCGGGGCTTTCCAGAAAATGATTTCACCGTCCTCTTCCTGAGTCGCACATGTCGCGCCGGATGGCCAATCGATGTTAGTCATTAACACCTGTACGACCATAATAAAGTTTGATAAAAATTATGGGTGTCATGAACGGTAATACCGCTATTGTTTGATAATTTATCTGAGGACGAATTTCAGTTTCTCATAATTAAGTTTGATCATTTTCAAACTCACTTTTGGACATTTCCGCGTTAGAATTTTAACTCTAATTCCACAGATTCGAATTACCAAAAGTATGGCAATGCTCGATCTAACAATAAGTGAAAATATATATTCAAGAGGGATATCTATGGCACTGTCTAATGCGTACTAGACAGCATCATATCGGGATATTAGAACTTGTTTGTATCTTTAACTTCCAATAATTCACCGTTACTGGCGATTTTCAGAAAGACCTGTTTTTTAGTGGTGGGGTTAACAGCGCTTATTACATAAAAATTACCTTCAAAGGTCACAATGGATAATTGTGATTCAGGTACCTCTTTCCATGAGCCATCTAATTTACCTACCTCAAAACCAAAGTCTTTAAATGTCATTTGATTGAGTGACTTAGCGGCAACCTTTATTGCACCTTGCCCACTAATCACACCATGATCAGCATGGGCTAAAGCACTACCATTCATTAATAGGCCACATAGGGCGACAACTGTTATCAATTTTTTCATAGCATTCTCCAAATTATGTCAATTATTATTTAAGGCCAATGACGTCATACTGCCCTTTAACCAGTAGCTGTACGGCTATCGGTTTATCCGATTTATTTTTCCAATACCAACCATGGGAACCCGCGAAAGGTGCCGTAAAGCTCCCTTTCATTTCGTTTGATGTTGCTATGGTGTAACTCTCAAAATAACCTGTAGTATCTCCCTCTGGTTCACCATGGAGGTCAAAATACAAAGCGTCGCCATCAGTTAACCATTCATAGGTCATTTTGGCATACTGTGGCATAGCAAACTTATATTCGACGCCTCGACCAGCGGGAACAACCACTTCAATCGTTTGAAATTCTTGGCTGTTTTTCTCACCTAAGCCCTGCGTTGAAACCACACCTTCGGCTTCAGCGGCTTGTGCAAGTGTCGTTAATCCCAATTTTTGGCCTACGCCTGTCGGGTCAATGTTGTACTCGGCAGGAAGGATAAAAGTCACCAGAGCAACGGCCGCAATGACAGTTGCGGAAATACTGGCTTTGACTAAAGTGGTTGAACTCACAGTGTGTTGCATAATCTTCTCTTTTTATTAGTTAATTTACAAAATAACCAGTAAGCTGATAGCCCATCAGCATGATCCCGGCACTCATGAGTGCCGTGTTTGTGAGCGTTGAAAATCGCTGAAATGAAGGAAAGTGACGCCAAGCGTTAATCACTATCAAAATAAAGGCCAACGCAGCAAATTGCCCGATCTCCACCCCGATGTTAAATGCCAATAAATTGGTAAACAGGCCTTCCTGTGACAGTTCAAATTCCTGTAATTTGGTTGCCAGTCCAAAGCCATGGAACAAACCAAAGATCAACACCGCCATTTGGGTATTGGGTTGCCAATTAAAGCAGCGCTTAAATCCACCTAAGTTATCAAAACCTTTGTAGATCACTGATACGCCGATAATGGCATCGATCAAATACGCATTGACCTGAACATCAGTCATAACGCCAAGTAACAACGTTGTGCTGTGACCAATAGTAAACATGGTGACATACAACAACACATCTTTGCTGCGGTACAAAAAGAAGATCACCCCCACTAAAAATAGTAAGTGGTCGTATCCGGTGATCATATGCTTAGCCCCGATATACAAAAACGGAATAAATTGCACCCCTTGGTTTTGTTCTAAAAAGGCTCGGGTATTGTCATCGACCCCATGGGCCAATACATCGACACTGATAAAACCTAACAGTCCAATTAAGAGGAATAGGCTGATTTTTAATAGCTTATTTGGCATCAACTAACTCCATTGCTTCTACTTCAGTCAAAATAGACTCCTTTTCTTTGTGTAAAATTCGATATAGCGCGGGGATAAGAAATAGCGTTAATAGCGTAGAGGAGATAATGCCGCCAATCACTACGGTAGCCAGTGGCCGTTGCACTTCAGAACCAATACCGGTATTGAGGGCCATCGGAATAAAGCCAAGCGAGGCGACTAATGCGGTGGTTATGACCGGACGCAGCCTTGTAAGTGCCCCTTCAAAAATGGCGCTATCGAGTCCCATCCCTTCTTTACGCAATTGGCGGATAAAGGACACCATTACCAGACCGTTTAAAATCGCAATGCCCGATAATGCAATAAAGCCAACCGCGGCCGAAATTGAGAACGGAATATCGCGCAGCAACAGCGCCGCAATCCCACCAGTTAACGCCAGAGGCACACCAGTAAAGATAATCATTGCGTCTTTAAAGGAGTTAAGCGCCAACATCAGCAACCCGATAATCATCAACAAGGTAACAGGCACCACAATACTGAGGCGTTTTGAAGCCGATTGCAGTTTCTGATAGGTGCCACCGTACTCCAGCCAATAACCTGCGGGAATTGCTACTTTTTCACCAATAACAGTCTGAATATCGGCGACAAAGCTGCCTAAATCTCGTCCACGTACGTTAGCAGTAACGACCATTCGGCGTTTACCGTTTTCACGGTTTATTTGGTTAGCACCAGAAACCAGCTCTAAGGAGGCTAATTCTTGAAGTGGAATGCTTTGACCGCCAGGCAACGTAATTGGTAGATAACTGAGCGCATCGATGTTCTGCCTACGCGACTCATCAAGACGCACCACGATATCTGAACGCACATCCCCTTGGTAGAATTTACCCGCCACAGTCCCTCCCATCGCGGTTGCAACCTGAGATTGCACCTCCATGATACTGATACCATGCTGCATCAGCTTTTGACGATTAGGAATGATGTTCAGCATCGTTAGCCCCGTGCTCTGCTCAACCTGAATATCTGCAACGCCTTCGACTTGAGCGATAGCGGACTCAATTTCTGCACCCAGTGCTGTGAGCGTATCAAAATCATCACCAAACACTTTGATGGCAAGTTCTGCCCTTACCCCTGCCAGCAGTTCATTGAAACGCATCTGAATGGGTTGCAAGAATTCATAACGATTACCCGGAATGGGGGCGACTAGAGCAGCAAGTTCTTCGACGATTTGTGCTTTAGATTTGTTAGGATTGGGCCACTGCTCACGTGGTTTTAAGATAATGAAGTTATCCGCCACGCTGGGAGGAACCGCATCGGTAGCGACATCAGCCGTACCGATTTTGGCAAACACCCGCTCAACTTCTGGCATTTGTTTAATTTTATCTTCCAGTGTTTCCTGCAGGGCGATTGCCTGACTCAGCGAGGTTCCCGGAATTCGAAGGGCGTGCATAGCAATATCCCCTTCATCTAGATTAGGTGCGAATTCACTGCCTAATTTCGTCGCCTGATAACCAAAGATTGCCACTAACAGCGTGGCAGCGATGACAACCATCCAGCGCCCTTTAATAACCCAACTTAAGGCCGGGCGATATAAGAACACTGCGCCACGAATAAGTGGACTGTGTTTCTCTTTCACCGGTTTTTTAAACAGCAGTGCAACCATTGCAGGAACAAAGGTGACGGAAAGCAGCATTGCACTTAACAGTGCAATCACCACTGTAATGGCCATTGGATGGAACATTTTGCCTTCCACGCCTTCCAGCGCAAAAATCGGCAAATAGACCGCCGTTATGATAAAGACACCAAACAGTGCCGGGCGAATAACCTCGCGAGTGGCCTCAAAGACGAGTTCTAAACGTTCTTTTAATGGTAAGGGATCATCCCCCGCCTGACTTAAACGCCTCAGGCAATTTTCAACAATGATGATCGCGCCATCCACTAATAAACCAAAGTCCAGAGCCCCTAAGCTCATCAAGTTAGCACTAACACGAGTCTGCACCATGCCCGTAATGGTCATCAACATGGCAAAAGGGATGACTAATGCGGTTAAAAATGCCGCCCGAAAGTTTCCTAGCAAGACAAACAACACCACGATCACCAGAATTGCGCCTTCAAGTAGATTGGTTTGTACTGTCTGTAACGTTTTATCTACCAAGGTGGTGCGGTCATATACGGCAGTGGCCACAATCCCTTCTGGTAAAGTCGCATTGATTTCTGTGAGCTTTTCGCCCACGGCATGGGCTACGGTGCGGCTATTTTCACCAATTAACATAAACACGGTACTCATAACCACTTCACGGCCATTCTGCGTGGCGGCACCGTTTCGTAGACCTTGGCCATTTTCAATCTCTGCCACATCTTTGATGGTCAAGGCTGATCCATTGGCCGATTTCAGCGGGATATTGCCAATCGTGGCCATATCCTCTGCCTGACCGGGCATTCTCAGTAGCCACTGCGCGCCGTTTTGCTCAATAAAACCCGCACCTTGATTTTGATTATTTTTAGCAATGGCATCGACAACATCCGCTTGGGTTAAGCCAAAGGCCAAAAGTTTTTCTGGTTTGAAAGCCACTAAAATTTCACGTTCAAAACCACCAATAGGATTCACTTCAACAACGCCGGGCACTCGCATCAACTGCGGTCTAATCGTCCAATCGTGCACAGTGCGTAAATCCATTGGGGTGATCGGCGAACCATCGGCGTGGGTGGCATCAGGCAATGCATCCACCGTAAACATAAAGATTTCACCTAAGCCTGTCGCAATAGGCCCAAGCTGCGGCTCAAGTCCTACAGGCAATTCAGCACGGGCTGCGGATAATCGTTCGTTCACGAGCTGGCGGGCAAAATACACATCCGTGTCGTCACTGAATATGGCAACCACTTGAGACAAGCCATAGCGAGAAACGGAACGTGTGTAAGTTAGCCCAGGTAAACCTGCCAAAGCGGTTTCCAAGGGAAAGGTGACCCGTTGCTCAATCTCAAGCGGGGTATAACCTGGGGCTTCGGTGTTGATCATCACCTGCACATTGGTGATGTCCGGCACCGCATCAATCGGCAATTTAGTGAAGTTCCATATGCCTAATCCGGCTAAAGCTAATACCATCACCAGCACTAGGAATTTTCGCTTTATCGAAATGCGTAAAATCGATTCCAACATGACTTACACTCCTAGTGATCGTGGGATGCGCCAGACTTTTCAATGTCGGCTTTTAAGATATAGCTATTTTCGGTGACGTATTCAGTGCCAGGTTTCAAACCGCCCAGTACCTCAACCCATTCACCGCCTTGACGGCCTAGCTCCAGCATACGCACTTCATATTGCTCACCGACTTTGGCAAACACTACGGTGAAATCACGAAACCCTTGCAATCCAATTCGTTTAACCGCCAAAGACACCTCAATGGTGGCCACTTCAATCTTGGCGTGAACAAAACTGCCGGAGGTAAACGCTCCCTTTTCATTAGCAAGTTTTACCCACACGATACGGGCTTGATCATCACGCACTTGGGGCTCGATAAATGAAACAGTACCTTGATAAGTCTCATCCGAGCCCTCTATCTGCAAAGTGACGGCAGCACCGATGCTAACCTTTTGATAATCAATGGGGTATACCGCCAGTTTAGCGATATAATGACTGTTATCGGTGAGCGTCAGCAACGAACGGCCAAGGGTTTGCTCGCCACTGTTAGCGAACTGCTGGGTGACTACGCCATCGGATGGCGCTTTGATTTGATATGGCTTCAAACTTTCGTTACTTTCTATGGTTAACAAGGGTTGGCCTTTTTTTACCCTGTCACCCAGTCCAACATACAACTGCGTAATTTCTCCTTCAAAGCGAGCGGCGATGGCACGCTGCGACTCTACCGGTAGCGCCAATGTGCCATAGGCAGGGATTGTTTGGTGCAAAGTGGCTGGACCTGCAATATCGGTTTGAATATCCATCGCGGTGGCGACGGCTTGCTCTATCGTGGTGCGACCTTCAAAGTTGTCATACTGCCAAAGGTACGTTTTACCTTGGTATTTAGCCTCAATCGTGACCACAAACGAATGGGGTTCATAGATCTCCATATCACCACGGAGGAAATCCCCTTGCGCGTTAAAGCGAATGTCATCCACGACATTGCCTAAGCGAGTCAATTTAACGCTCAAATCAACAGTTTTGGGATCTAGTGGTTTCCCTTCATAGGTCAACCACACTCGAAACTCTGGAGGGACACCCGTTTCAAAAATGGACAGCTCTAAAGCAAAATTCCCCTCACGCAGCATACGTCCACGATGCGGACCTTTTTCTGGCTCAGCCTGCTCAGCAACAGGGGCTGAGGAAGCCATTACAGGTGTTGGGATGAAGGCGTTCATACCCATACTGAGCAGTATCGCCAAACTCAGTGACGAAAGGATGTGGTTATTTTTCATAAGTAATCTCACTGAGAAATGGACGTACCCGTCAGGCGTTGAATTTCGATGTGTTGCAAATGCAGGCTTTCAAAGGCATCCAGCAACTGATATTGAGCACTGAGTAATTCCCGATACACATCATTGTATTGGTTGTAACTGAGTTGACCTTTATCAAAAGCATTGCTTGCCTCTGACAGGGCTTTTTCGAGGGTGGGCACTATACTGTTGCGCACTGTATCTATCACATGCGCAGAGTGTGCCATTTCCTGTAGCAGTACATAGAGTTGAGCATCTTGAGCTTGCATTAATGCGCTTTGTTCGTTGACCAACACATCCTGCTGAGCGTGGAGGGCTGCGATTGTCCCTGCATTACGGTCACTTGTGCCCCAAGGGATAGAGACGCCTGCCACTAAACCAAAGTCATCGCTTGCCTCATAACGACGGACCCCAGCGGTAAATTGCCACTGGGGTTTGGCTTCAATTCGTGCCAGTTCCATTTGTGACTGAGCAATACGCTGAGCACTGGCAAACTGTTGAAAACGCGGATTCTGCTTTAGCAGGGTAAGCTGACTGTCAACCGACGGCACTGTTGGCATGTCCAGCAGATCACCGTTGAAATAATATGCTGCTTTAGGCTTACCCCAAAGGGAGGCTAGTTGATACTGGCTCGCTTTCAGCTCGTGTTCGATATCTTCGACCGCCAGTCCTCGGCGGATAAATTCAGCCTTTGCCAACTGCATTTCAACCGCCGAACTTTTACCTGCTTGCACCCGCTTGGCAATCGTATCAACAACGTTCTCAGCCTGAGCTTTTGCCATCACATTGAGCTTAAGATGCTCCTGTTTAACCAGTATATCGATAAAGTGCTTAGCCACCTGTGAAGACAAATCGAGCGCCTTGATTTGCTTCTCTATGACCAGTTTAGTGGCTTCCGTTTTTACCGTGTTAACACGACTATCAATTAGGTCCTGTTGCAGCAACCATGAGAAGGTGAGCGTAGATTGCACACTTTTCAATGCACTGTGTTCCCCCGTGCCTAACGCATCCTCAATCATCAGCCCAATTTCTGGGCGTTCACCGACACTCGCTTGCTGAATACGCCCCTCCCAGACTCGCTGCTGCGATACAAAAGCTTGTAAATCAGGATGATGGGTGAGAGTCATGGTAACCGCATCAGATAAACTGATTTTTTGCGGGCTTTCATCTGTCGCTGCGGATGCCGATAGGATAATACTCATTCCTATCAATGCAGCAGAAAACCGATTGCCTATCGGTTTTTTGGCTGTGCGTTTACAAAGAATAGCTTTCATTCCCAATCCTTACTTAATGGGTGAAAAAAGTTTCGATAATATGGTGGAGGCTATCCACCGTGGAGGCGGTTAATACTGGTGCTATGACTAACAACACAATAGCTAAACCGATTGCCAATCGAGAAGATGTACAAACAGGATAAATTAGGCGCTGCACTCGCACGCTGGTTTGATCATTGCCGAAATAGCTCGTTTGCAACCCATCACAACCTAGCGTTACGCTTCGTTGCATTCTGGCAACGTTAACCAGAGCCTGAGCAACGTCAAGATGGTCGTGTTCATTTGTCACTGCATGATCTGCCATCAGTTCAGTAAGCAAGGTAAATTGCTTGACCAAATGTTGTTTCATCCCGAGCGGAAAAAAGCCTGCAAAAGTCGCGAAGATCACTTTAAACAGAGGATCTCTGGCAGCGACATGCGCCATTTCATGCCGGATAATAATATCTAATTCCTGCTCATTAACCCGTTCTTGTAGTGCCGTAGTCAGATAGATTTTGGGAGAAATAAGCCCTGTGGTAAAAGCTGCAGGTATTGCCAAAGGTAATAAATAATAACGATGCTGAGAGTTGGCTTCTTGGGGGTAAACATCTGATAATCCAAGCAGAGACGCCATTGTTGATGATTGTTTTTTGCGAGAATAAACAGTCTTTATCATCGACCAAATCAAAAATCCCGAGGCCGAAAGCAAGGTAACTGCGTGCCAACTGTCGAAGCTAAAAATATCAATATGGTGCCAGTGAACAAATTCATTTAACCAAGCTGCAGAAAACAAATCTTGCTGCTTCGGCCAGAAAAAGACAACACAATTAATGGCTATCCACCAAGGCGCTGTGACTAACGACCATAGGATAACTTTACGTAACCTGAAAGTGAGATAATCTAATCTAGGCAGAGTGAATCGTAGAGCGATCGAGATGAACACAACACTGATAGCAAATGCCAGCACTGCAACACTCAGTAAATTCAGTGTAATCGCTAAATCGCCAACAAACATAAGCCTAATTATCCTTTCCGAAGTTGACGTTGTTCTTCAATTAAATGTTCCAAGATATCTAGCTGAGCATCATTCAGATTAGCGGATACTGAACTAAAGGCCGCGATCAGACTGTGCTCACCCTCTTCGATAAAGTCACTAGTAACATTGGTAATAAGTTTGGCGATCAAGGCTTCTCTGTCGACTTTTGCTCGATAAAAGTAGGCATGACCCTGCTTAGTTCGACTCAGTAATCCTTTTTTAAACAAGCGATCTAAGGTGCTCTGAATGGTATTGAGTGAACTCTCTCGAGACAACCCAAGCACCGCATGTACTTGCTTAGCATCCGCTTCAGACTCAGTCCAAAGATGTTGCAAAACCTGCTTTTCTAATTCACCTAACTGCATAACACTTTTCTCTTGCCATAATGACCGCTATAGTGGCAGAACAAAAACCGATAGGCAATCGGTTTTTAATAACTCATAGTGAGGGTGGAATGGGCTGGCTACTAACAAAGTATATGATCACCGCTGCAGTCGTTGTTGCAGCTTCTGAGCTTGCAAAGCGTAGTGATAAACTTGGAGCGCTGATCGTGGCATTGCCGCTGGTCACCATTTTAGCCATGGTTTGGTTATATGTTGAAAAACAGCCAATGGAAAAAATAGCGAACCATGCTTGGTACACGTTCTGGTATGTCATACCTACATTACCTATGTTCCTGATATTTCCATCACTGTTACAACGTTTGGGTTTCTGGCCATCGTTACTAGTGAGTGCCACGATAACCGTAATTTGCTTTTGGTTGTTTGCGTTATTCGTAAAAATATTTGGAATCGATCTAATTTCATGGCACTAGAAAAATGATGTGATTCAGTAATAGTGGGAACTTTATACATTACAAAAATTTGGTCAACCTGTGCACAGTTGGTATCAGGTCCTTTGCTACTCCTGAAAAGCTTTGGGGCAAAAATGTGCTAACTCTTAATCCGCACATTCACCAAAAGAGCCAAAAAATATCAAACTATTATATAAATGATCAAACATTATTAAGAATTATCAAACTATTATATAAACGCACAACACCGATAAGGCCTTGGAGGTTTCCGGCATCCCAGGCATAAACAAAGGCTGGTCGAGTTGAATAAAAGATGTTGCTACGTCCATGATTTCCTTCTGATAACGTCAAATAGGTGTTGAGCTAACCCGTATTGGGTGATGTTGATAGGATTTAGCCAGTAAGCGGCTAATGCCCTTGGCCAGTTTTATTTCCCCTAAGCCCATAGCCTGCCAATAAAGGCAGTCAAGCGCCCCTAAGCAAAGCGCGATTTTATAGATCTCTTGTGACCGCTAAATGGCACGAGTTAACTCTGATTTGCTCGCGCTAAAGTGCCGACGTAAATGAACACGGATGGGACGCTGTTGGCGTAAGCCCATAACATTTTCGTCATCGCCGGTGATTTTTTTGGATGCTTTCTTACTGGCCATACATCCTGCCTAACTGTGCATTTGGGTGAGCAGTGACAATATGGTGCGCCTGATTGATTCAGTCTCTCCAAATGTCGTTGGAATTGGGCAACGCAGAAGGGACTGTGCTGCCTCGGGGTGTTGCTGGATATTCTCTGCGTTAATCTCAAATATGTTGATGGCTAATCGCAGTGAGTGTGGGAGCTCACCCAGATTGTGAGTCTCAATAATCTGGGCTAGCTGGTTTTGTTCACTCGCTGCCAACAACGCTTGAGCGATTTCCATGTCAGCCATAAACAATTAATTCCCTGTCAGTTCCGTGGCCATCTGAAGCAGCTGCTGTGGCGATGGCGGTACTTTGCCTTCGTCTTGGTATTCGCTACGAATTTGCTTAATGCGGAGCAACACCTCTGCTCTTGGGATGTCCATTTTGAACTCTTCAGGAATGCGCAGCGTCATACCGCTATCGATGACGAGGTATCCCATGTCAAAGTAGATCTGTCCCAGCTCTTGAGCCGCCGAGCTTAAATCCGCTTGGTTAACCGATTCCTTTGACCATTGTTGAAACATCTCACCTAAATCTGCGACTACGATTTTGGATTGAGTATTGGTTTGTTCGGCGCTTACACCCGTGCCAAAGAAGCTCATGCCAAATTTCATCACGCCAAATAGCAGCACTAGGCCTGCCATCACCATGATCATTTTGACGGGGGACAAGCCCTGCGGAGCCGCGGGTGTCGCTGGCGTTGGCCCAGCGACGGGTTGTGCAACCTCAGCGGGAGCGGCTTGCTCTGGCTCAGCCAGAGCGCCGATAGTCGGTTCCAATTTTTCAGAATTTACGTTTTCGGTTGTCATTGCTTAACCCTTATATTTGAGGCTAACACCGCGTTGAACAATGAGGTCAACACCTTCAATACCGCCGTGCATTTCCAGATACGGTCTGGCTTCGTCGGCTAACTGCAGGTAGAAGTCAGCAATCTTGTCGAATGCGGTACTTGAGCCACCAGCAAGTGAGCTGGTCGCCGTGTTTTTGAAATAGGTGCCGTCATAAACCACATCACCAGACACTCGATTGGTCGCGGCTTGTGTGAGGGTTTGGGCGCCAGTGCCATAGATGCCTGCCCAGAAGGATTGCTTCACCACTTCACCGTAGAGTGTTACTAACTTGGCTGGGATACCGCTATGACCGTCTTGGCCTTGCACTGCGGCAATGAACGGCTGCTCAATCGCACGACCTCTCTGGTCGATACAGCTGATACTCTCAGCGCGGATTTCGACACGACGGGTACTGGCACTACCACGGGCCGCGCCAATCACGGTACAACCCACTAGATCGATAGTGAAACCGTTAGGCATCACCCCAACGTCTACGATTTTTAATAAAACTGGAGCAGGGTTTGATTGCGCCGATGAGCTGGTAGGTACATGTTGACCCGTAAGCAAGACGGTTGGTATCACTGTGCCAGCTGACAACCATGTCTCAGGCTCTTTTTCAGTTTTCTTGCTAGAACCTGTGTTCTCTTGAGAAATCGCTTGTTTTGCTTTGGCTGCGACTTGGGTTTTGGCTGTTGACGCATTACCAACATTTGCTTCAGCACCTGTCGCAGCGGCCTTACCTAAACTTACGTCACCACGGTTCATGGTTAAAGGCTTTGACACTGGCGGGGTCATGGCGACATTCGACTTAAGGCCTGCCATTGGGTCTAGGTTAAACTCGGTACTTGGCAATGAAGGTGCTTGCTGGGCGATATTTTCTGGTCGAGCTCCTTTCGCGCTCACACTGTCTCGTGCTGTTGCGGCATTTTTGCTTTGTTGTTCAACCAGCATTTGCATTTGATGCGCGATGGTCTCGAGGCGCTTTTGTGATTCAAGCTGAGACATTTGCAGGGTATCGACCTGTTGCTGAATTCGCTTTTCACTAGCTTTTTGCTCGGTGTACTGTGCATCAATCGCTTTTTCACGCTCTTGAATTTTCTTTCGCATCGCTATGAGTTGGCCTGAAGTCTGAGTGGACTCCAAGCGCTCACTGCCCATGGTGCTCATAAACGTAGGCTTCGCCCTGACGGGGGCTGAGCTGGCTGGGGTGTCTGGAGCCGAAGGGAAAATAGCTTCCGCCAAGAAATAGGCAGGCAATGCCATTAACACGATTAATGCGATAGTGCGCTGGTTCGATGGAAGCGCAAGCCACTTGCTTTTTAAATCCTGTAACGCTTGCATGTTAACCTCCTACACGGCTACGACGTGGAACTTTCATTTGGCGTTCGAAGTAGCTGCGGTCACGCAGAATGTACACTTCGGTGCTTTCCCTTGGGCCTAATGTCGCTTTATCTAACACACCAACGGCCATCACATCTTCACGACCTGGCCCCATGCAGGACTCGTCGCGGAATGAACGTAAGCCATTGACATCGTTTCTGACCTCCATGATGTCAACGACCAATTTGGAGCCAATTAAGCGTTGTTTCACTTCATGGTAAAGCGGGAGCATTTGGCGAATATCGCACGGGTAACGCACTTCCGCCGGAATGGTGTCACCTTCAAGTAGTTCGTAACCTGCCGGAACTTCGGCTTTGGCCACAATTTCCAGTAACTTCATTACATCGTCAACATGGCTGTCAGCGACGGGCTGGTTATTAGCAATACGCTCACGCTCTGCTTGTTTTGCCGATTCCAGCTCCTTAGCTTCGTTCTCGCTGTAGATAGACACGGCTTGCAAAGCTGCATTACGTTGACTCGCGTTATAGCTAACGGTTAACTCCACGAGCACTGGTGGGACGTTTAATGGCACCAAGTAGAGTGATACTGCGGTCTCAGGTGCGCCATCTTCTTCAACTATTAAGTCAATCGCGCCAGCGTTAACGCCAGGTGTGACGTACACAAATCCTTGCTCACCGTAAACCAGCGCTGCATCACTCGGTACTGACGTGGTTATTTTAGCGTTTTTGAACGAGGTCGCGATTCGGTTCGTGGTTGACAGCGAAATTGGCAATGTCGTTGTGCCACCGGCTTTCAATGCAATCACTTGATGGCTTTTGTACTGCTTGCGTAAGTAGTCCATTGAGTCATCACGACGGCTAATGACTTCTCCGGCATTGGCAGGGGAGATCGCCGTCGGATTAACAAGGCTCGCGCCGCCGTAATTGGGGACTTGTTGATGCTCTGTCTGTTGCATTGGTTGCTGTGCTGGCGGCTGGGTCTCTGGATGTTGATTGAGCACTTGTTCATTGGGCGAAACCGTTAACGCAGTTTGGGTACCAATTTCTTTGTTCGTATCGATGGCCAGAGGTTGATTCGCATAAGGGCTGTTTAATTCAGCCTGTAGCTTTTCTTCTGCTTGATTGAAATCAGTACCCAAAACAGGTACTCGTTGCGGATTCACTGATTCAGTCGGTAACGAATAAATGTCATCGTCAGCAGCAAAAGCAGGAGTGATCATTAATGTCAGAAGGATTGCAGTTGAAAGGGGTCTTTTATTCATAGGTCTCACCGTGACTCGATTTTAATCACACTGTCTTTATCCAAGGCAGTTGTTGCGTTTTTGCCTTGGAGAATTTCACGCTCACGTTGAGCAGGGTTAACAGCAGCTGGATATTGTTGAATATCCAGAATCATGGGATTGCCGTTTCGGATCCCGATTTTTAATTCAAAGGTGTACGCAGTAGTATCAGCTGCGCCTGTTTTTAATGAGGTTGTGGTTTGTTCACCCACAACCCATACGTAATCTGTGACAGATGAATAAATCGCGTCAGACGGGACGAACTTCTGACTAACACCCCTGAGCGCCATTTCTTCGATAGCTGCGGCCATCGTCGCTTCCGCTTCATCTGGGTTAAGTTCTAACGGGATCATCTTGGTCACCCTGTCGATAACGAACTTAGCATTCTTGGGGGTGATATTGCCGATGATGGTTGCAATCATCAGGCCCCATTGGATTTTGAATTCTTGAGTCACGCTATTGCCGTTCATGACAATCGGCTCTTTAAAGTCGTTTGGCATGACAATGACTTCGGTCTGCTTGGTCATCACCATGAACAGCAAAAGCACCACGCTAATGCTTAGTGCCAGATTAGAACGACCTATGTTTTTGTTAGAGATATTGAGATTGTCGTAACTCTCTTTAATCTTCGATTTCCAAAGCATGTTGACCTCTTACTTAATTAATCGACGAATGGCTGGTGACATGAGGGTTTCCGGCCCTTTGGAAATCCACAAACCGTTTACCCATAACAGATGCTTTAATACGCCACGTCCAAACTTTTTAAACAGTGTTTCTACTACGGCCATGCTGCTAATTGCCGCGATAATGCCTAAGTTGATGTGACCTGATGCAAGACTAAAAACCATCACAATCACCGCCAGCTTGATTGAGTCCCAATGGATAGTTCCAACTTTGATAGCGCCGTTACAACGCTTAGGAAATCTCGCTTCACTCATGTCTCACCCCTTGAAAAAAAAGGGTGCATATAAGATTGCACCCTTCCTTGATACAGCAAAAATTGTCGCTATTAGTGAACTAGGCCAGCTTTCAGCGCTTCTACGGTTACAGTTAAGCTGCCGTCGATAGTTGTAGGCGCGTTAGCCAGTACCAGAATTACGACAACAGAAGCTAAGAAACCAATTAGGTTTGGTTTAATCATTGAGAATGCGATAGTGCCTAAAATCGACAAACCCATGATTGCCTTAGCCGGCGCACCCGTCATTAAACCCTTTACCTCGTCCCACATTTGGTCGAAGAAAGTGTGTAGGGTCGCGCCAGATGCTGATACCGCACTTGCTTCTCCAGCAAACAGCAATGAGCAAGCTACCGCGACAACGATTAGGGCGAAGAACGCTCTTACGGCAACAGGGGCTTCTTTAAACTGCTGGATTAGTCCTTTCTTTTCGGTTTTAGCGCTTTGGTTCATTGTGGATCTCCGTTAAATGTGACGGTCAAATTTTAACTGTTTGCGTGTTACTGTCAACACGTTATTTATATTGTGAGCGCTATCTATATCAAAGATAGCACACGGAGAGGTGATTACATGTTCTTCGCGCTGTTAGCCAACGTAGTTTTGAGTAACCAGCCGATAATCACCGCTGCAAAAAGCGGGAAAAGCGGGAACAGCTCATTGGAGATAAATGCAGGCGTAACGCAGTAAAGCTCTAACAGAATTACCACCAATATTCCTGACCAAAGAGCCAGTCTGAAATAGCCAGTTGATGGTGCGGTAAATTCATGTTGCTTAATTTTACGTTGCATTAATCCGTCCACAGCTGATGCGGCAATCAACCCAATGGCCATCCAAAACCAGAAAATCAGCAAGGATAGTCTCAGTAAGCACTGATACCAAATGGTCTTGATGTTTTGAGAAATCCGTGTAAGAGGGGTACGCCATAGTTGATCCCCTTTTAAACCAGTGTCCTGATGATACTGGTCAATGAACGCGGCTAAACCTGATTTCACCATCGTCGCCTCGTACCAGCCTTTCGCCCTAAACACCACAACCATAGTTGCCTCCGTGCTAATGGCCTTTTCTATATTTGAGATTTCCTTCCGTAACATTTCGTTATGCTCTTGGGGCTGCATGAAAATCAGTACGTAAATACTGATTAACGCTCCAACCGCCAAAATTAACCTGCCGTGCAGGGTCTTACTCTCAACTACGCCGTCCATAATCAACACTCACTACAGTAAAATCGGAATACGACATTGATAGGTCTTACCGTTGGCCAGACGTGCGACGTACTGCAACTTAGGTAATTCCGACATCAATGAAAGAGGGTACGCTGGCTTGTCAGCTTCCATAATCCGCTCACCCACCGAGCCCGAGTAATTGTGGAGCTTACTGGTAGAATCGGTGTTAGAGCTTAACTGCCATTGCTTTGACTTAATTGGATACTCCGGGAGTAGCGCCGCAAATCGCTCCCTGGTGATATCATCTCGAGCTCGCAGACAGAACCAGTTAGCGGTTAACGACAAAACACGGCTCGCTACTGCATCACCGGCTTTATCAATCAAATCGGGAACACCCTGAGTAGATAGGTGCAATTCAAAGCCTGCACCACGACCCATCGCGGCTAAGTTAATTAGGCCGTCGGAGAGTGCAGAGTGGATTTCGTCACCAAACACCGACACACGTACCCCTTTACCGCCTTCGTAGTTGTAACGTGACGCAGCTGCCGCGCAGGTATCTTCCATAATGAGTTTCGATACAGCTGCTGAAATTGCAGGGTTACCCGATGAATCGGTGGCGATGTACAACACGCCGCCCGTATCAATGAATTTCTTGATGTCGATAATAGGGCGCTCGTCATCCGTATCATTCGGATCAGGGCTTAACATCTTGTCCAGCGGCGCAGCGGTTAACTGGGTTAACATCGGCTTGGTGGTCGCTAACATCTTGCTTTGGTGAGATTGGTCGTGCGTTAAGAAACCAATAAAACTCGATACCGCGTCTTCACCTTTGTCGTCAGGGATTAACACCTGTTGGTAGCGCATGATTAAACCCTGTAGCAAATTGCCGCGGCCTTCCTCGGCAATTTGGGTCGCCATGTTCGCGTACCAATCGGGCCCGTAATGCATAGTCATAATCTTGCTTAAGGCTGCTAGGGCCAATTCGCTTTTGCGGTTTAGCATGTAATCAGCGACCATCTTGATTGATGGTCGCTTACCGATAAAACGTAATGCTTCAGCCGTGACGTAGAATGAGTCCCAGGCATAGGAGCGAAAACCCTCAGAGCTTCCTGAGCCTTTTTCTAAGACGTTCGCTAAGCGCGATGCAATCTCTGTTGTCACTGTGAAGTTCACCAGTGGGTCAATTCGCACTGATTGACTTGGCTCAGCAATGTTGAAGTAATAAAACGGGACGCCTAAACGCTTCGCTTCTGCGCGTAATCTGTTCTTCCAGTTTGGATCGTTCTTAGGGTCTAACACTAATACAGAGTTACCACGGTAAAGGGCGCCAACACTGTTAAGCGTTAACATCGTTGTTTTCCCGGCACCAGGTAATCCGGTGTAGAAACTATGAGACCAGAATAGCGAAGCATCCAGCCACAAATCCTGCTCGTCACCACACCCCTGAATCCACGGCCGACCTTCTAATTTCTCGGTATCTGCTTCGACTTTCTTCAGGGCTCTACGCACTGCCCAAGGCAAGAAACCCTTAGCGTGTTCTGGGCGTTTACCCACCAGCTGATAAGCTCGGTTTGCTTCGGTGATCGTCCACTCAAAGCCGCGACCAAAGAAGGCCTTATCCCTCTGGGTTTTGCTCAGATCCCACAAAGCGCTAGATTCAATGAGGTATTGATAGTTATATACCAACTTAATCTGGCGACGTATTTGCGGTAAGGCTTCTTTTAAGCGCTTAACCGACATACCCGCTGTGGCCGCAATAACCGAAACTGCGACCATCGATACATCGTGTCCACTTACCCCGTGGTATACCCACGAGCCTGCCGTGAACAAGGAGGCTCCAGCCCAAGCATAACTGGATTGGATTTCATAAATCGGCCTATACATGTTCTCCATGAATAAGCCGTTAGTCTCGATGCTTTTACTCATGCTCTATTCCCACTGTCTCAAATACCATCCATGCAACTTGGTTACTGTCTGTCGCAATTGAGGCGTTGTCGCCTGCTGTGCGCTTGAGGCTAGTCGCCTCTTTTTTTGCTAACCCTACTTCTTGCTCGTAAGTGGTTAACGCGAAACTTTGGATTCGGATCACCCCAGGGCGGAGGTCTATACCGGACTTGCCTGCGCGAGCCATCGCCCAACCAATGAACACTTGCAACTCAGGCGGGTACTTGCTCTTTTCCTTCGGAGACTTGTTACCCGTGGCGACTTTTAGCTGTGAAAGTGTCGATACCTGCTCGGCAGGAGGGGTAAAGCTCGCAGACGTGGTGGCGGGCTCAACGGCAGTTTCAATGGCCGCTTCAGCGACGGGGACGGTAGGTTCCATGTCAGTCGTTAACATCGATAGATCTTCCGGCGTAAACCATGGCAGCTCATTCTCCGGCGTGGCCAAAGACATCTCCCCCGTGTACTCGGACAACGGTGGAAGTTCGTCAGTCATTAACGAAGATAAATCTTGCTCTGGGACTTCTGCCATTAGGCTATCTACCGCGTCATCAATGAACGACGGGGCTAAATCAAACTGACCGCTTGATTCTGGTGATACTTCGTTAGGCATTAACGGAGATAATTCTTGCTCCGGGACTTCTGTCATCGGGCCATCAATCACATCATTGATAGAAGACTCCTGCTTGGGCAGGTTATTCGGCTCTGTAATGACCTCGGTGGTTAGGGCTTTATTCTTTTGCTTTTTGGCTTTGCGTTCATCGGCCTTAGCTTGAAGCTCGGTCAGCATGTCACCCACTGGCTTGGCAAGAACGTCGGCTAGCTTCAGCTGGTAGAACTTTTGTTTGTTAACGACATGAATAACTTTACGCGGCGCTTTAGGGTCTGGAATAAGTAACTTGTTATCCATCAAATCCTTCAGCACGGCACCCTCGTCAAAACCAAGCCCTCTCATTTGCTGGTCAATTTCTTCGAATAGGCTGGTATTCAATGTCAGCACGTCACCATCCAGCTTTGCTCGATGTAGTGTGTTGTTAGCCGTTAGCAGGTATTCGATTATCAGATCAATACAGGTCTTGTCCTTCGATACTTCTGCTGGCATTTCTTGGGCTACTGGCTCATTTATCTCTACTGCCGCTTCCACTGATTCACTAACTACCGGAGTGTCATTCATGTTCTTAAACACGATACCCTTGGTGTCTGGTGCTGGAGCGCTGGTATTGGATTGCTCTGGCTCTTCCTTAGATTCAGCTTGCGGTTTCTTTGGCGCAGGCTTACTCGGCGTTGGTGCTGGTGCCGGAGTGTTGGTGTTCGCCGGAGCTGCTTGCTTCTTCGGTTTCTTTGTCTGAGCCTTACTTTGATTTGTTTGCGACCCATTCTGCTGTGCCGGTGTTACCGCAGGAGCAGGGGTTGACGCAGGAGCTGGTTGGGTTGGTGCAGCCGTGTTGTTAGCCGGAGTTTGCGGGTCTGGCTCACGGGTATCTGTCAGGGTGATTAGCCCAGTATCGGCGTAATGGATTAACAGTGAATCGTCACGGGTTAATGAGATTTTCCCATGAATGCCGCGTTGCGGAATCTCCTCGCCATAGACGATGCCTGCCCATTTTGGCTTAACAACTTTGATTGGCCCTGCCGTCCACTCTGGATTCGTAACTGGGTGCAAGTGGCCACTGGTGTAATCCTCAAACAGCGGCTCAAATAACTGACGCTCTACCAGCATCTCAAGCATTTTTCCGACTTGCATTGGGACGTTAAAGCCATCTTCCTTGAGCGATGACATCACTTTGTTGAAACTTGCTGGGTAAGACACGTACACATCTTCGGCGCCCAGGCACCAAATGTCGGCTTTCTCTTCGTTAACCTTCCAGCCGCGACGCATCATTTGTAAGCGCTTAATAAACGCCGCTTCCAGTGGCATCTTGCGAGCACCGGTTAATCTGTCCCATTGCCACATCATGTCTTTGTGGACGGAACGTGCTTCGCCTTTTTTAAGACTGTCTCTAAGTGAGTTATTAACTTCGATACTGCCGGACAAGGTTTCATAGATGGCGACCTGAAGGTCATCTTGAGTGCCAAATAGATACTGCTTCGCTGCCTTGGTCAGTACAGTGTTAAGCATGGATGATGCAAGCCCAATGTGCTTGCCGTGACGGTCTGCATAGTTCCACGTCACTTGATAACGGGATACTTGGTTGCGCCCTGACCAATCATAGATATTTTCGAGTTGTGGGTTCCAGACTGAATCATCGGCCTGCACGGTCATGTCATGTAGAGCTTTACCGATGTCATGCACTAACCCAATTACCCACGCCGCATATTGCCAGCGGATTTTCTTACCGTGCAACTCGTCGGTAAATTTGGTCTCTTTAATATCAACCGACGCCATGTGACGCAGGGAGAACAGAGCCACCTCTAGACTGTGACGCGCTAAACCACCAACAGCCGCGTGATGATGGTTTTCTGAGGCTGGGAGTAGGTGAGCGTAAGAAAGGAAATTCGCTACCACATCCCTAACCAATGTCTGTGCGTTATAGACTTGGTTGTATTCAGATAGGTTGGCAGGATTGAACGTGTCACGATGAATATCAGTCAAACCCAGTTCACGAATCGACATATCAATTAGGTCATTATTGGATTTAATGATTCTCGCTTGATTCGCTACAGCTACACCGTCAGCTACGGGAGGGTAGAAAGTCTCTACCAACTCTTCGCTGACCGCTTTAGTCTCAACCCCACCAACAGCCATCCGTACCGCATTCTTATCTGGGGCTTTGCCATCCAGTAAGAAGGATCGAACAGCCAAACTAACTAGCTTGGCTATTTTCTTCATTATGCGTTCACTACCAGTTTGCCGGAATCCTGCTCAATTTCTTCAGCGCCTGAGTCGTCATTGGCTGACCGGTCATCTGGATTGTTGCGGGTGATGGTTTGCATGATTTTGTTGTAAGCGTCTAACGAATAAATTCCGCCCTTACGGTCAGCTGAATCTGTAGCTACAGTTCTCATGCGACCAAAGAAACGAGTCATGGTGTTCATCGTTATACCGCGACTATTGTTGCTGACTGACTCAGAAATCACGCCAGCTAACCAGAGGTTTTCAATAGCTGCGATAGATTCATCAATCTGGGAAATTACGTCGATTACACGCCAGTAGATTGGGTGCTCGATTTGAAATGTCACGCTGAACGATTCTGGTGTCACCACGTCTAAATCGGCATTGTTGCCAAGCGAGGTAGACAACTCATTGTTGTGGATTGTGTTGAGAAGGGTGCTGCGACGAACAGCTTCTTCTTGCTCAGCTGCAAACCACGCATCTAAACGGTCACGGATTTCTTTGTTGTTAGACGTCAACACAAATAGACCAGCGATACGGGCGATGCTGTATTTGATATTCTGCTGACGAGCATCATTGCTAAACAGCTGCTGGATGGCGCTACTCTTGAAATCCATTTCCTTCAGAATGAATTTACGCTGCTGAACTTGACGCACTGCAGATGGTTTCTGAGTGCGCTTTGATGAAACTTGTGGGTTCTCGTTGGTCTGACTCATATAATCCTCCTAGGATTGTTTTCGCTCTATGCGACGTAGTTTGATTTTTGCTTCATGTAGACACTCAAGGGTTTCTCTCAACGGAGCCAATCGATTCTCTGTGTCTTCAATCATTCGTGCCTCCCACTCTGGGGATTTGCGGGTTAACTGGTCTAAGGTGTATCCGCGCTGGGTCGGTTTAACGTCATCGCCCCAAGACTTGCTGATGTTTCCAACTCGCCCTGGTCGATACCTCGTCCAGACCAAATACACCTTTTCGTTTTTTACAACGACCCTGGGTGCCATCTCACCGCCACTAAACTTCCCACCGTCATCACTGCGCAACTGACGGTTTGAAGATCTCCATTTCAGCCAGTAATCATCGACTATGACCTTTGCCTGAAACTGAGCGGCTTCAATCAACCCTTCTAGGCTTCTGATGGTATTCGCCAACTGGAACCCTAATGCGGGTACGGGCTTCCCGTTCTCAGAGCTACCCGAAGTACCTGAGTAGTCATTCATTCATTTACCTACTGTTTGTTCGTCTTCAGTAATCCGTTTTCGGCCTACGGGGACAACTCATGCAGAAATTCAGTTCGTTGGCGAACTCGTGTCTGTCACCGTCCGTTATTCTGCGAGCTGAGTTTGGGATAAAATCCCAGGTGCCTCCTGTGTTAGCCATCCTTTGATGATTTTCAGTTCGTTGTCCAACTCATGCTTTTCGCGTGATATACACACCGATTCACGGGCAAGCCCCCTGAGAAATCCTTTCTCACGTCTGCGATTCTGTTGGCCACTTCAGGTTTTCCCCCAGTTCGTGAGCCAACTTGTGCATTCAGAGCGTTGATTTGCTGATTTTGGAAGCCGTTAAAACTGCTTAATTTCGAAGAATCCAGAGTAGGAATTTCGCTACTAAGCCAGACTTAGTTGCACTTCAGTTCGTTAGCCATTTCATGTTTTGATTAATTCACTAGCGACATGTTGTGGATAACAAAGTGCATAATATACACACAAAATAAATAATACACGAGCTAAATATATTGTGTATTATGTAGATCCCAGATTGGTATTGGAATGGTAAGAATAATCTTCCAGAGCAAGCTGGAAAGGTTTTGGAAGTCTCTTAAAACCCCAGATTGGGGGTCATTTGGTGTGGAGTTGGTATTTATGAATAATCCCGTCATCATCACAGTCGATGTTGGCTATGGCACAACGACTTGTGTACACAAGGAATCGCTAGGCAATTACTCAGTGAAGACGTTCCCGTCCCTGCCTATTCCGATTAAATCGGATATTAATCTGGGTTTAGCAGGCGAGGAGCGCGATGTAACAACCGTGGAAGTCGATGGAATCACCTATGAGGTTGGTTCGGACGTAGGGACCTCGGTCGGTTCGCGAAATGTTCGCGTTCTCAACACCGAATCGTTTATCACGAGTGACCGCTATAAAGCGTTATTGTTTGGCGCCCTGTCATTTTTAGGCAAATCAAATCACATCGATATAGATGTGTTAGTGCTTGGTCTGCCAGTGAGTGTCATGTTCAGGAAAGATGAACTCGCCAAGATTTATACCGGCACTCACCAAATCACCCCAAGTCGCAAGGTCACCATTCGTCAGGTCTTGGTTTTTGAACAACCGCTTGGTGCGTTGATGTCATTTTTGCGCCAAGGCGGAAATGAACGCTTTGCCCAGTGCAAAGATAAAACCATGCTATCCATTGACCCAGGTTATATGACCACCGACTTCATTACGTCGAAAGGATTGAAGGTCAGTCCAAATCGTTCTGGTGATTCTGAAACTGGGATGTCCAAAGTGATTGGTGCAGTCGAAGTCGCGCTGCGCTCGCAACTCGAAGGTTTCAACATCAAACAGATTAACCCAGAGTTGATCGACCAAGCCTTTATCAGTGGTGAGCTTAAGCTGTACGGTAAAGCGATGAAATTCCCTAAGTGCGATCTGTTTGATGTGACCAGCGCGATTCGGTCTGTTACTGACGAAGCATTAACAAGTGTCGTCAATAAAGTGGGTGATGGTCAGGACATTGACCTGATTATTGTCTCCGGTGGTGCCGCAGCGGTATACCTGCCTTCGATTCAGCGCGCATTCCCTTTCCACAAAATCGAAGTCGTTGATGACTCTCTGACAGCTGTTGCCCGTGGCTTGCAAACCGCAGGCGAGCAATTCATTCGTGGAGCCATAGCGCGAGGTGATTATCAAAAGTTAAAAGCAGTCTGAGGTGAGGGATGCCCAAAACAATCGAGAGACACATTCGGATTGCCGATGATACTCACCCGCTAATTTTCGCTCATTTAGATCAGTTTGGGCCAAAGGCACTGACCCGCGAGATGATGACCCTGATGGAATTTGGATTAATGGTGAGACAGCAGGGATTTAATCTAGGCACTGTGTTGGCGCCGAAGGTAGAAGTCGAAAGTGAAAGGGAGAAAGTGGAAGCAGATGCAGAACCTCGAAGTCCAATGGAAGATGACTTTGATATTAGTGATGATTTTTTTGTCGCCCGAGAAACGTGAAAAACAATAAATCAGCCGCCTGCAATTAAGGCGGCTTTTTTTCATCCAGTGAGGCGTGATATATTTAGCCTATGGAATATAAAAAGTGTGTTGGTGTTATGAAAGTAAATAAATTGATGGCTTTGATTTTTGCGGCTCTGGCTCTGCCAGTTGTGGCAGAAGATCCTGCAAATAGCAATGATGGTGGTAACTTCTATAAACAACGCGAAAAGGGCTGGTATTGGCACGAGTACATTCCTGAGCCCGAAGAAAAGGAAGAGGAAGAACCTATTGCGCCAACGCCATCTTCTGCACCAACTGAGACTGAAACGAGTAAAAATTCAGTAGAGGCCATGAGCGTTAAGTGGTTCCAAGAAAACTTGCCCAAGGCAAAGGAGTTGGCGCTTAACACTGGAAAACCAGAAGACGTTAAACGCTACCTTTACATCCAGCGTGCCGCAATAGATCGCGCCAACCAATTTGCCGCTACTTATATTTCCGAACAAATGTTTGACCCTTACCTCGATGAAGGGTTACGCCGTCCTGAAAATGACGTGACGCTGCAAACTTTCAAAGGCGCTCAGTCTGAAAACCAATGGAAGTTAATTGAAGCCATCGGCAAGAAAGCCACCCTCATTTATTTCTACGGCTCTCAGTGTCCGTATTGCGCAAAGCAAACTCCCTACCTAATCCGTCTGGCAAAGGAGTATGGATGGTCGATCATGCCTGTTTCTCTCGATGGCGGCACCGTTCCAAATGATGACTTTTTAGCATTAGGCGATTATCGAGTGGCGACTTCCGACATGGCGCAGCGCTTCGACGTCTTGGCGACACCAACACTGTATCTAACCAACAACACGGGTGATTACTTCCTGTTGAGTTCTGGGCTAATCGGCATGGATTCTCTCAGTGAAAGGATCATAGAACTCGCTAGCCGCGAGAAAATTATTAGCCAAGCAGAACTTAATAATGTGAAGCAGGTACGAGCTCTTTATATGACCGATGCAGAAGCCAAGGTTGACACGCAAAAAGTGTATGAAGACCCAGACTACCTCATTAACAAGATGCGGAATTTTATGCTCGGAAAACCTGATAGCGAGGGTGAACAAGAATGAAAAAGAAAGTTATAGTTGCTTTACTTTGTTGCCCGTTATCAGCTACAGCTGCTAGCGGGTTAAACAATTTATGGGATCAGATGTTGTCTGCCAGCTCCGGTGCAACTTCATATTCAGGCGCTAAACGTGACGGATTTTCTCTGGGGAGTGCGTCGGTACGGATTAAAACCACTAACGAAAAGATTGTGGCGGTTAGGGCTCCTTACCTTCAATCATCCTGCAAGGGGATCGACTTCTTCGGTGGCTCACTGTCCATTATAAAACGTGAAGAGCTTGTTCAGATGGCAAGATCTATCGCCGCCGCCGCCCCGATGTACGCATTCCAATTAGCAATGGGAATGTTATGCCCGGACTGTAATGCAATTCTCGCAGACCTAGCGAAACGCCTCAATGCGTTAAATGATTTTATCAGCAAAGATTGCGAGGAATGGGCTGATCTGGCCGAGCAACAGTGGCCATCACTTCAGGTACAAAGTGACCGTAAAATGTGGAAAGCCTACAATGATTCGACTGGTGCTTGGTTTGATTCATTCGCTTCATCGACGGTTGAGCGCAGTTCAATAGACTCCCACTCGAAAGCCGCACAGTTGACTCAGGCTGGCGACGAGATGCAGTTCAACTCGGTGTATGAAACCTTCATGCAGTCTAAAACTACCGTCCCAACCCTATCCTCAGACAGCCATGTCGTCGCTCAAATGTTAATGACTATTTTAGGGACTGAAGTTTATAAATTCGACAGCACATTAACTGCATCGGCTTCAGCAGGAAGTGATGCGGTCAGTAAGTCATTTAGCCCACAAGTTTCATTGAAAGACTTGTATCAGCCTCAAGCGACTACATCAATGGCTGTACCTAAACAAATGGTGGTCTGTGAGCAGGCCCAATCTGCCGATAGCAAGTGTCTATCGGCTAAGGTCGCGACTGTTCCAATTAGCGATACACGCTATTTGGATTCGTTCTATCGATTTTATGGTGATGCAATTTGTGGCTTAGTCGATTCTAACTTAGTCGGTTCGAGCATCATGGCCATCTATGCTCAGAAAGGAAATTATAGTGATTCTCAAGCACAGATCATGGCCAATATGCGAAGTGAATTTGAAGACATTATTAAACGAGCCTCAACAATCAATGTCATCAATACAGGTAATTGTAAGTTTATCTCCGAAGCGATGGCCATAGATGCAACCCAGCAGTTGCTCGACGGTCTACGAATTGCCGCGAGTAAGATGGCTTCGACTGATAAAGGTCAGCGCGGCGCGTTTTCATCTAAGTTGTTAGAGAAAATCGATGCGCTGAGCCTTGAAAGGGAAGAAATGGCCAACAGAAGACGTGAAATGGAGCAGGAACTATTAAATCAGATCAACTTTCGTGCAAGTTTGAGAGGTAAGTAATTCATGTTAACTATCTACTCTCTCGGTGACCTCGATTTATTGATAAAGATGGCGCAATCGGCGGAATTGGCATTCAGTGATGGCGGCATTGCAAATAGCAATCTTATTGCGATTGGATTGGGTATTACCCTGCTAGTATCTGCTTTCAAGCAAATTTTTGACCCTGATAAATTCCATGTAAAGGAGTTTTTCATCGCCTTGTTCACTTACATGTTTTTGTTCACCCCGAAGGTGGATTTTTACGTTGAGTCAGTCAGAACGGGCGAAGTGTCTCAGTCATTTACTTTGCCATTTGGGATTGTGGCGCCTGCTGCATTAGCTACCATGATTGGTGGTGGTTTTGCTCAAGGTATGTCAGAGGCCTATTCCAGTATCACGCCTAATTATGACACTGAGCCTGGCACCAACATAGACCCTCTAAAAGCGTTACTTAAAGCCCGATTTGTCGGCACTTCTGAGGCAGATGCGAGTTATCGTTCTGTCGGTGAAAATTTGGGAGCGTACATTAAAAACTGTTATTTCGAAGACATTCGAAACGGTAAAAATCCGACGGGGCAGGCTGTACAGGAGGTTCATCACGACGAGAGTGTCACTGGGGCGTTTGACTGGACTAAATTCAAGGTAACCTCGGGAAGCTGGTTTACGCCTTACTACGATGTTAACACCAAGTCCTACACAAAAATTACCTGTGCCGATGCTTATGCCAAGTTAGGAAATGATCTCTCTGACAGTAGTCCTTGGGCCGAAGAAATGAAGGGGCGAGCCGCCGTACTTTACAATATGGCAGAAGAGTCTCAAGTTGAGAAAGTCTTCGAGTCTTTAACAGGGGATACTGCTAACCTCATAAATTTGTATCGAGCCAACTTTGTAAAAGCAATGATGGCCAAAGTTGGGGCTAGCTATGTAGAGTTAGAGCCCTCTGAACGATTGGCGTTTCAGCAAGAATTTGATGCGATTCAACAGCGTCACTTAAGCCAAGCAGCGCAGTCTTCATTTTTCTTGGAAACTGCCCCTGCACTTATCACTTGGTTTGAGTGTTTTATTTTCCTCATTGCTCCGCTGCTTCCGGTTTTCCTGACCTTCGGCTCCAAAGGGATCATGATGGCCGGAAAGCTCTATTCATTTCTACTCGCTGTGAACTTTTGGCCGATTATCCAAGTCGGCGTCAACATGTATACCAACCACTATTTCAATAAGCTGATGTGTTCTCTGCCAGGGAATGATTCGAGCTCGGTTCAGAACTGCATGATTGCGCCTAGTATGCGAAATTGGAGTATCGATTCTCTTGGGGGGATGGATAGCACCTACACCACACTAGAGACTTTCGTATCTCAAGCGGCAATCATTCAAACGATGGTGCCAGCGCTGGCTATGATGATTGTCTTCGGCGGTGTTCATACTATGATGGGGGCAACACAAAAAGCCCAAATGGGCGCCAACATGGATGCCAAGGGCGTATCACCACAGACGGTCAATAGCGATGGTAAAACCGTTTCGTCAGGTGGTTATAGTCAGACAATGACATCGAATGGTGAGTGGATGGAAAGCCGTCAGGGTGCAGGTAATATGTCTTCCATTAGCACCGGTGGTTCAACTTACAATGCTCAACATGCTGGTACTTCAGCCGTGGCCCTAGCGGAATCAGGTGTTTCATCTCTAACTTCATCTAAAACCGCAGCGCAACAAGATCTCGCTGCCGCGAATGAGAGATTACAGACCGCTATTGGTACTGGTAACGCCTATCAAAATGCCCATCAAGCAGGTTTGGGGTTTGAAGAAGCACGCGGGTTTGATGTAAGTCAGCAACTCGGTTCGCAGATGGGTGTTAGTGGTCAACAGGCCCGTCAGCAGATAATTCAAACCTTATCACAAATGAGTGAGCAAGAAGCAAATCAATTTGCTCTTAAAGCTGGGTTTTCTGTGGGGGCCGGTCAAGGAGTTTCAACTAATCCGCTCACAGCATTAATGAAAACCTTGGGTGTTAACGCAGAAGCCGGTGCATCTTGGTCGCAGACGCAAACGAGCATAAAAACGCAGCTAGAGTCAGAAGGAGCCAACAAAACGTCAACGCTAAGTTCAAGCCAGCAAGAAGACGTAGCAAGGGCGTTTAGAGAAAGCGATTCGGCCTCTAATCGTAAATCCTATAGCGATTCAGCAACTGATACTTCGTCAGCCAGTTATCAAGCAGCTAAGGCTCGAGATGAAGCAGCTACCAGACAGCAAAGTATCCAACAGCAATTACAGGAAGCAGAGTCTCGGTCTCGTGAAGTTCGTGACGGTGTAACATCATCGGGAGCGGCGGGTAGCAGTGCAAACATCAAGTTTGGTGAGATTATTTCTTCTAGCAATCGTGATTTGATGTCAACGGCGAGCAACTTGGGCAAGATTGCACAGAATGCAGCTGATGGCGCAATGCGTGGCAAATATGGAAACGATTGGGATGCCGCTACTAACGGCGTGGATACGCTCGATTTCAAAAGCACAATGAGTGCTTTAGATGCTAAAGCCGCTGGGGCTGGGGCTGGTACAGCAGAAGAAGCCAGGTTTAATGCGATGAAACAGGACTATGCCGCTAATCAGTCATTATATGACGTGGCACGAGACAAGCAGGCGCTACAGAGCATTGTGAATGATTCGCAGACGATGATGTCCGCTGATGGTAGACCTATCCCCATTCAAGATATTGGTTCGATCGCTGACCGTGCCGTAGCCAAGTTGTCGGATACGATGGCCCGAACTCAATCAGAACCGATTAAGGCTGACGCGGTTCGCAACCTTGCTACAGGTGCCGCCATTGAATATGCTGCGTTAAATGGAACTGCCAATGGAAATGAGACCGCTAGAATTGTTGGCGCTCAATTTATCGCTGTTGGTCAGGCGCAGATTAAAGACTATGATAAGCCAGCGTTAACTCCTGAGCAACAGGCCTTCAAATCTGATACACAGAATGGCATTAATGCAGCGGGTCAACGTATCAGCTCAGAGGGCGCCAAATTGGAACAAGAGGCGGCTCAAAGAGCGAAGGACTATAAACCTTCTATAGATGGTTACCGCAACCAAAATCTTCAGTCTCCAGCTAAATGGACGCCTGATCAGCAACATAAACTTGATAAGTTGGACAAGAGTGTTGATGACCTATGGAAACAAATGCAGCAAAGTGAGGCTGTGAGTGGGCCTGCAGGGGTAAACCAAATCATCGACACTGTAGCGCAAGAATTGAAGTCAGGGACTTATGGGGCAGTATCACCACAGGTTATTGACAGAGTTGCTGAAGTGATGAAAAACGCCAGTAACTCACCCGCAGAGTTAGGTCGGATGCTGAATGATTATACAGATGCAAAATCTAATTATTTCAGTGGCGATCGTGCAGCTCAAGTCGCCCCAGTTATCTCCGCAATGGCCAACACTGTTGATGGTTTATTAAGTAAGGCCATCAACAGCGATCAATTAAGCCCGAGTGAGAAACCTTACTTCCAGAATGCTCAACAGGCCTTTAGTGGTTTGAATGATGCCTATTCTGCTAAAGTAATTTCGGATAGATCTTCAAGCGCGGGTAATGCTGCAGCGCAAGTTATTTCATCTTTAGGTTCTAGTAAGGACCCTCAAACTCAACAGGCCGTGGCTCTGGCTTCGACTATTGCAGCGGAAGGGACAAGTGCTAATCCATTGCCAAACGCGGAATTTAGTCGGTACTACAAGGAAAACAACCCTGCTAAGGAAGACGTGTTAGGTATGAGGTTAGTCACGGATCGTGCTCAAGGCATCGTGACACAGGCAATGGGACAAGATGGATTATCTGAACCTGTAAAACAAAGGTTGGCCGAAACCCTACAAGGATTGCAGGATTTTAATCAGAAATTAGCGGTATCACTCAACTCTGACGCACATGCAAGAAATAGCACAGGTTATGATCATGCAACAGCTTATGACGATGCAACTCAAAATAGCCCGGCCATGAGTGGTCTAAGCTCAAGCGAAAGGATTCGAGCGATGGATGGTTTCAACCGGATAGGAGTGGGAGAAGGTTCAACTCAATCTAGGATGGAGAACACCCTATTTAACGGTCAAGGTGCGAACATGCAACTTGAGTCCATTGCCAATAAGATGTCGCCAGAAGATAAAGCCGCAATTTTAGGATCTCTTCCGGATTCGGTAAGGTCGAATGTAGAGCGTGGCATGGAATTAACTGCAAGCAATTCATCGCCATCAAGTGAAAAATTGCCCATAGGTGAGACACAATTCCCATCAAGCCCAGTGGCTTCGGCTCAAGGTGACACTGTGAGCCAACAAGTCGCAGCGCCAGCGGCAACGGTTCAAGGTGACACTGTGAGCCAGCAAGGCGCAGCTCCAGCGGCCATGGCTCAGGGTGACACGGTGAGCCAACAAGGCGCAGCCCCAGCGGCCGCAACTCAAGGTGATGCGCTGAGCCAACATGGCGCAGCTCCAGCAACCATGGCTCAGGGTGACACAGTGAGCCAACAAGGCGCAGCCCCAGCGGCCATGGCTCAGGGTGACACGGTGAGCCAACAAGGCRCAGCCCCAGCGGCCGCAACTCAAGGTGATGCGGTGAGCCAACATGGCGCAGCTCCAGCAACCATGGCTCAGGGTGACACAGTGAGCCAACAAGGCGCAGCCCCAGCGGCCATGGCTCAGGGTGACACGGTGAGCCAACAAGGCGCAGCCCCAGCGGCCGCAACTCAAGGTGATGCGGTGAGCCAACATGGCGCAGCTCCAGCGGCCRYRRCTCARGGTGAYRCGSTGAGCCAACAWGGCGCAKCCCCAGCGGCCGCAACTCAARGTGATGCGGTGAGCCAACATGGCGCAGCTCCAGCAACCATGGCTCAGGGTGACACAGTGAGCCAACAAGGCGCAGCCCCAGCGGCCATGGCTCAGGGTGACACGGTGAGCCAACAAGGCGCAGCCCCAGCGGCCGCAACTCAAGGTGATGCGGTGAGCCAACATGGCGCAGCTCCAGCAACCATGGCTCAGGGTGACACAGTGAGCCAACAAGGCGCATCCCCTGCAGCAACGGTTCAAGGTGACACTGTGAGCCAGCAAGGCGCAGCGCCAGCGGCCATGGCTCAGGGTGACACGGTGAGCCAACAAGGCGCATCCCCTGCGGCAACGGTTCAAGGTGATGCGGTAAACACCGCTAGTCCTGAAAGAAGTGAGCCAGAGGTTCGTTATGTCGAAACTCCGGCCGAAAATTCTACGCAATCGGGAAGTACCGTTGTAGAGAACAATCCTTACGCATTCGATGGTAATCAAGCTGGATTCAATTTCTCTGTAATGGGCGGATTCGGGAACAACGTCCAACCCTCAAACGTGAGTTATAACAGTGTTGATTTAGTGGGTGGTGGTGCGGCCAGCGGTCACTCTGTCGCAGGTTCCAATAGCAGCGGTGGCCCATCTATGGACACTTCCAATAGCAACGTGCCAACGATGGAGCGTTGATAGATTTTGGTTTGAAATTCGGCGGTTTCTACCGCCGTTTTTTTGGGAATTTGCTGGATTTGATTAGTGGTGTAGCATGGATGGAAATGTAATGGTAGGGGGAAAATTTTGAAGATAATTAGCCTATTAGTGGCAGCTTGGTTTAGTTCAACCTGTATTGTCAATGCTGAAGAACTGACTGTTACAGAGTCAGCAACCGATTTATGGGGTGTGAGTTATTTAAGTGGCAAACCAGTGGGCCGCAAGATGTCACTCAACAATTTCAAAGCAGATCTAATTGACCGAGCGGCGAGAAAAGCAATTTATTCCAAATTGAACCCTACAGCACAACAGGGCGTATTGATCAGGTCATCATCTAATGACGAATCGGTATTACATGAGGTCGTTACTGCAAGTTCCTATATGTATTCTGTAAATAGTGTTGAATTTTGCTATAACGTGTTGTCTGCTGGTATTGAGATTAAAGCAGATATCACCGTTAGCATTCGTCCTTACGACGAGTCCGCGTTATTAAAACAGTTGGAAACGGATGTGCATCTATCTTCGCAGAATCGGCGCCATTGGACACCGATTGATGGACGCTATTTGAAAGAAAAAGAAGATAGAATTTATGGCACTCCTAATAGTTTGTTTGTGATCACCGGCAATCATGAGAACACGATGCCATCCGACTATCAGTTTGTCTCTACTGAAACCTTTTTGGATTATTGGGTTATGCGCTACAAAGTCATGCTCGCTGACGCTTACGGGCGTCGTGGGGTAAAGGGGCCCACTTTAGGCACGGTAGATGATGTTAGCTCAAGGCCTGATATGGTCTTTGAAGCCGTTCTGTCACATAAGCCTCAACAGCAGATTAAATATCCTGACCAACAGATGATTAAAAGGATGGATGGCGCATTTATCTCAGTCGGTAAAAAGGTCGTATCTGTCAACAATTTGAAAAATACCCAAGTACCCATCGGTATGAACGCTACGATTCAAGCGTTGCCGTCGAAGTAGGGGAGGATTTTATATGCAAAAAATTAGTGCCGCGCTGCTAATAATTACTATGTTGTTAACTCACACAGATGTCATTGCGGGTGAGTATGATTATCGTGGTAATGGTGTGTCCAGGTTAATTGTTCATGGATTCGACGACGCCGATTCTCTTGCGCACACAGGAAGTATCAAATCGATTCAATATGCGCTTTACGATGCTTTGATGCAGTCAGGCCGCAAGATTGAAAAGCCTTGGGAAGTGGTGATGGTTTTGAATTTGTCCCCGTATGAAGTTACCGGGAGCGATTTAGCCTTTGAACAAGGAGAGATAGAAGGCCAGTCGGAGCCGATATTTAGAATTGTTGCGAGCAAAACAATTACAGTGAGAGGTGATGTGATTGATCGTGCTTATAAAAATGTTTTGAGGTTGGAGCAAAATCAGGAATTTCAAAAGGCTTTTGAACAGTATTCTAAAGCGATGAATCAAAAAAATGCGGGAGAGATGTCAAGGATCTTTATGAGCTTTGAGGCGCTTGATAAGCTGGGAATTTATCTTGACTACACACTTTCAAGTTATTGATGTCCCAGCTTTTTTTAGGAAATTAACCTTGAAGGAAGTTTGTCCAGCCTTTCCAAAGGTCTTTATAAACGCGATCTGGTGCAGACGGAATTTGAGTCGCTAGTTTGTTGCCACTGGCTTTCAATTCGCGATGTTTAGCTCTAAATTCCAACATACTGCTGCAATTCCACTTCTTAACTTCTTTACTAGCTTGGTTAAAAGTGACGTACTTTTGTCTTTTAGCAAGAAGGTCTTTGAACTTGACACCGAATAACATGGTCGGTGCTGCTGGCACAAAGTCAGGCAGTTGTTTATTTGCAGCCATTTCTAAAAATTGAGTTGAAGTGGTGATGTTATTTTCTTTAAACCATCTTTTCACTTTCTCAAGAGTACCTTTTTGGTGGTAATCATAAGGTTCTTCATTTCCTAGGAAATGGTTCCAAGATTGCCACATACCTTTTCTTGTATAGAAAGAACGAGGATCAGAAGGAATGTTTTTAGGTTTTTCATTCTTCTGGTGATACTCCACCCATTCGGCCATTGTTTTAATGCCAGATGCTTTGGCATATTCGGAAGATGTCTCATAACTAGCAAATACGCCGCCGCGACTATGAATGTCATCTTCTTCCGATTGCGGTATTACAGGTGCGTTAGGGTTCAACACCCCCCAACCTTGCCATAATCCTCTACGGCCATAGAATAATGATGGCGACACTGGTAGATATGGAGGGATTTCATTAGCCTCGACGTATCTAAGCCATTCTGCACGACTGGTAACTCCGAGATCTTTTATATACTCCACCCAATCTTCATAAGATAAAAACTGCACCCCTTTCCGTGAGGTTATCATCTTCTCCGAAGCAACTTGCTCTGGTTTTTTGATGTTATCCTTGGGTACGTGCGTTAGTGGTGCAGTAACCGGAAATTTAAGTACGTTGTTGCTATTCATGATGTTTTCTCGATTTTTTGACGGCTTCGCGCTGGCTAGGCTCGTAAAATTCCTGAGAGGGTAGCTGTCTACTCAGTACGATTTTCATCTATGAGTATGTGCGAAATCTCTCACAAACACAATTCAAATATTCTATAGGTTAATCATTCCTTGTTAATCTTTGACATGTAAATGTGTAATTCTGGAATGAGAAGATCCGTGTCAGGCGTTGCATCATTGCGTTTTGAACGCGTCTTAGTACCGTAATTACTTTCTAAGTGTTTGACCTTTATGTCGTAATCGGAGAAAACGAAAAGAGGTGTTTGGCCGTTGTATTGCAGTTTTTCTTTACTACTACCAGCTTTCCAAATGTTGTAAATCGTTGTTGGTATTATGTTTCTTTTTATTCGAAAACTATGTGATTTTTGGTTTTTTTGAAAAATTTCTAGATATTCATTTCCTTTTGAAAATTCCAGAATGTTGTTTTGCACTGCTTTTTGTATTCTTGTTGAAAAATCCTTTTCTTTCAAAACGCGCATTCCACTTCTCATGTACCAAGAGACTGAAATGGTAGATTTTTCTTCGCATTTTAAAACGTGGATTTTTCTTGTGAGCATAACGAGTGAGCACAATGTATTTTGCCGGGCTAACGTTGCTCTTAACTTGTGTAGGTCATGCGTTGATAGTAACGCTTGAATGTTATCTTTCGTATTATTTATTTTTTCAATCAGTTGATTTATATGGTTATATTCTGAATGAGGGAAAATGATAACACCTGGTGTTATACTGGTTCTGCCGATTGAATCTTCAGAAAGCGTCATTTGAGTTAAGGAAGATGCTATCCACCCTCGCGCTTTGATGTCAGAAAATAGTTCTACTTTGAATTTATCAAATGTTTGGGGTGAAGGAGTTATTTTATAAAAAAATGACTGATTGCTAGCTGCATCAGGAAGATGACTGGCTAGTTCAATTAATTCAAGAGTCAGTTTGTTGTACAAAACATCAAAAGAGTTAATGTCGAATTCGGCGTTAGTCACCGTCTACCTCGTAAAATTCCGAAATTCCCTTTCTTCTGATTCATTTGAAAACTTAGAACTCTTCTAAAAAAATGTTATTATATATTAAAAACTTTGCGTTTAGAAAACTGTGTAGGCCATATGATGAAAATCAACAAACTAGCAACAGTATCACTGTTCGCCATGATGCTTTCAGCGTGCGCTGTATCAGTATCAACTGAAATACCAGAAATTACTGATTGCTGTAGTAAAACAATTTATGATCAAAATATCAATGTAAGGCATCAACAAAGAAACGACGTTCGGAACCTTTCAGCTGATGCTGGGCGAAAAATAGGCGATCTCGCTTTCGAATTGGAAAAGGCGAGAGATGCGGCTGTTAATGATGGCCGTAGCTCCATGATGAAGTACTATCGTGACGTTTATCGTGCCGCAGTTTCATCTGCTTACAGTGATAGCTATCTGCCAACACAAGTGCCAGCTGCAAATGATGAAAAGAGTTATCAGCAACAATTCAATGATGATGCCCAAATCATTATTCACCAACCCACCGATAGAACGCTTTATTTTGAGTATGATGCTGTCGGCTATTCCGATATTGCCGAGGCTCAATATGTTTTGGCTAAGCACCGTGATTATCTTTTAAAAACCCACGGTAGAGTGCTGGTTGTTGGTTATGCTGATATTAGTGGCTCAGCTGATTACAATCTTGCTCTTGGACGCAAACGTGCGGAGCGAGTAAAAAACGAATTGGTCACCAAAGGGGTGCCTAGTGAACTGATTAGCGTCGTTAGCTATGGGGCTTCGTATTCGCCACCACTTATGAGCGGTCATACTGACAATTTGAAGTTGTGGCGTAAAGTCGAGTTGTATTATTGAGTCGAAAGGCCAATTTTTGCGTCATTTGAAATGTCTGGTCTAATCATAGTCATGATGATTAGTGGAGATTTAAAAATGAATAACAGCTATTACAGCCAACCCGCTTACAACGCAACCCCACAAGCCCAATCTCAATCTGCTCCAATGCAACAGCAGACGCTTTATTATCAACCGCGCCAAGGTAACCCTATGAATATTGAGCCTCACCACGAGGCCGCAAATTATGATGAATATCAGCAGTACCAACCCCAGCATGACAATCGCCGCGGATTTGAAGAGCAATCCGCACAAAGCGCTCATAATGTTCAGCCTGCAGCTGCTCCAGAATTTGAAAAATCGGTAAAAATCCACGGTAAGGCCGCTGCGCTGACCATCGTCGCATCTGTCACTAAGAAAGGTTTTCACACCTTGAACATTGAAGGCGCAAACGGAATGGGGGATGGCACTAAAAAGTTTGATTGGCAGGATAAGACAATAATTCAAATCACCGCGACTGAATATCGGCATTTGCTAGCCGTGCTATTCGGATTCATTCCATTCATTGAGTTTAAGTCACATGGCCCACAGAAAAACAAAAGCATCTCGGTCAAGCGACAACAGAATGGGTTTTTCTTCTCAATCAATGAGGGTGGCAAGAAGCCAAAAGCTGTTCCTGTGAGCTTTGATGATGCTTACTTACTCGGGGTCTACGCATTGGATGTATTTGCACGAAATTACCCTAACATTGACTCACATTGCCTGTTAAATACCGTTCAAACCTTTACACAGCTGCCGTACTATCCTGTCCAGCAGTAGTGCTAGGCGTTTTCAATCGGCAAGGAATGAGTTTTGAAAGCGCCGTAGGTGTGGATAGCCAGTTGAGGATAATGCGACAGAAGAGTCTCTATCCACGTCTGCGCAACCGATGGATTATCGGTCATGCTTGGAAGTTGGTACTTAACAATGATCTTGTCATTTGATTCTGGGATAACTCCCAGTTTTAAATGGTAGGCCGCGCTGTGACCTCGGGCATGAATAATTTGAACTAGCACTACTGGCATTTCTGACTCTAGTAGTTTACCGCATTCGTCCACTAATTCTGAATATGAAATAAACAATTTACATATGCCTTAGCATTATAGATTTGTGTTATTGACGCTACTATAATCCATCCTAATTCAAATATGGAGATGTAATTTTGTGAATGCGATAAGAATTTGTCACAACAACCCTAAAATCCGAGTATGGTTTGGTACTTCATTCACACCTTACCCTCGCTCAGTTTTTTATTCGTTGATCTCAATTGTGGGTTTCAGCACGTTGTCTGTGATCGTCAACCTCCATAACTCATTAACTCCTTGGGCTGGGATGGTTGTACTTGGGGGGGGGGCGTTGGTGGCGCTTGGATTAAAGAAAAAGGTCTATATGTCTTATCTTTACGAGTCTGATTGCCTGCTCGAGTTGACACTGTGGGGGGGGCGCATTTGGAGTCGAGAATTCAACTTAGCCAATGATGAACTTAAAATTGAAAGTACAATGAACGCTTATCGCGTGGTTCTCAGTGACAAAAGTATCGTGCTTACCAATTCGCGGGGATTAGCTGAGCAGGTTCATGGGCAGTTAGCAAAACTGATTAAGGTTTGTCACTCTTAGGCTTACTGTATATACGTGTTTCGACTTTCCAAGACTCAACAACCTCCGTGGTTTTCCCACCTTCTGATTTCATCGTTTTTTGTTCCCATGAAGAGACAACTGGCTTGCTGAGCTCATTACGTTCAGCAAGTTCGATGTAAGCATTTTCAGCCATCAATTCGTTTAGGGTTGGCCGTTTCTTGCCATCATCTTTGGCGTAGACATTTAGCGTAGCTGAAGCAATCGCACAAATGGATACGGCTTTAATCAGTCTGATAAGTTTCATGAATTTCCTACCTAGAACTATGGTTTATGTTAGATCTTAACTTAGATTAAATAACATGCAAACTTAATTATCTGTGTTAAAATAATCGCTCTCGATGAAGGAGCCACTTATGAATTTCAGTCAGCATCGCTACAAACTTTTAGCGGCTGCGTTATTAGCCTTGCCACATTTTGCATTTGCGGAAATTGAAGGTATGACCTTTACGTCTGTTATGCAAGAACAGACGACTTTGACACCTGCTTCCGCTATGGCCATCAACCCGGTTCTTGCACATTCAATGAATGTTTATGTGTCTGCCGGTCTTGACCGAAAGCTAAAACTATATTGGCTTTCTAGTGGGGTCAAGCTTAACGAAGTCAATACGGGTGTGGTTGGTGTTTCCGACAGAATTACATTTCAAGGAAAAGACTTTTACGGAAAACAGATCTCTATAGTTGCGCCTAATTTACAGGGAAATTATACCTTACAGGCTGACTTGTTATCCGTTGATGGGAATGTGATTGGCTCTTGGTCTATTCCGGTGACAATAGATACTCAAGCACCAACAGCTAATAGTTCTGATTTAGCTTTTAACTATAGATCCTTCGGTGGAACTTTAGCTTCATATAGCCCTATGGATTTCGGCCAATTAAAACTCACAGGTATTCAAGATACAGGTGCTGGGCTCAAAAATGTTCTCTACATTGTGAAAGATGATGTGAGCCTTTCATTAATAAATTCGATTAATGCTCAATTGGATTTAGATACTTCCACTGCGAGCCTTTCGTCCCTACCATCTGAGGTTTTACCCAGTGATAGAGGTTGGTATCAGGCTGGTTTTAGGGTCTTTGATGCAGCAGGTAATTATTCAGATTTTACTGCTCGCTCGTTTATCGAAAAAGCCTCATATCCCTTACCAGTTCGTAGCGACATTTATGATGCTTCAAGTGCTACGTGGAAGCCGTACACATCTTGGATGACCATCTACAACAATCCGATAAAAGTCCGCTATAGACGGCCCTATTCTGAAACGTTGGAAGCAAACGGGGATTATGGTTGGAGTAGTTATGGTTATCGAGATGGTGATTTTGTCTATAACGAATTTACTGTCTCATATCCTACAGTAAACCCATATTGGGTTGCGCTGACGAAAAGTGGCATTCACTCAGTCAATTACCTTTCTGATTTCAAGTTCACCCTAGGCCCAGGTGTTGATCGTTCGCCTACTAAGCAACCTGACACTGTACAATGGTTTAGTGAGGAAGGTGGCAGTGGGGGCGAAAGAATCAGTGTTGGCAAATACACAAAAGTGGTAAGGCTTCGTCTAAACAGTGAAAAAATGGGTTATGAACAATTAGCCGTTGTTTCAGGTTTAGGCTCCTGTGTTATCCCAATTGGTGAAACCTATTGCGATGTTACAATCAACAGAGTATTTGAGTCTGGTTTTGGCTATACACCCTACAGCTATGTGGTCTACTCAAGTGTGAACGGTGTCAGTGATGGACGTTTTAGTGCTCAATTTAATTATTGGTATACATATTGGGATTTTATTGCTCCCACAATCGAATCGGTCAATGTTACTGATGATTCAATAACTGTAAACGTGTACGACACGAACACTACTAGCGATTGGCGTTCTGGAATGTGGAAGACAGAGGTTTTCCGATTGCAATCTAGTTTAGGCTTCGCAATATCTCCCGATTCTTGGGTGATCACCGGCACCGGCCGTCATCGAGTTACTTTTAAACTCAATCGATTACCAAGTGGTCGTCAAAATATTTCGTTTTACGCAGATGACACCTATGGTAATCGGGTAACACAGTCGATTCTATCCAATTATCTAAACGACACTACGCCTCCAGTTTTGCGATTGCAATCGCCTTCTGGAGCGCAAATCTCAAACGGAAGCACCATTAATGGTTTAGAGAGTTTACGTATCAGCATTACTGATGATAGTGAAGCCAATATCAATTCGGTTGTGCTATCTGGAGGGGCTGCTAAGGATTCAGTTTATGTTTCTACAAATAATTTAGGTGATGGTGTTTACGACCTGAATTACCCTCGTTTATTCCCTAGTTTGGAAGCGAATGAAACTTACACTATCAATATTACCGCTCAAGATACAGCAGGGAACGCATCGACGTTAACTTCAACCTTCTTGTATTTGCCTGCCAACTTATTGCAAGTTGGGCAAATGACGACTTTGGCTGTTAATAAACAACTGCAGAACACGCAAAACGACCCAATTACATCAATTAAAACTGGTGTGCTCAGAACGGCTGAAGGACAACTCGCGTCCGGTGCTCAAACGGCATTTATCACGTTACGCAGTGACGCCAAAATCAACGTCAATATCCTTGGTAGCGTGTTGCAACCTGGGGAAACTAAACAAATCACGATCATCCCCAGCATCACAGGTGAAGTTGTTATTCCTGTTTACTCTGCTTCTCCTGGTGTGAAAGGGCAGGCAAGCTTCATGATCGACATTCCGCAAATCACTTCTACCAATTAAAGGGCAGGCCATGCAAATTAATAAATCACTACTTTTAGGGCTGTGTAGCGTCATCTGCTCTGGCATGGCTAACGCGGCAGTAGAAGGCTTTTCGTATACAGACACCAACGCTACAGTGAAAACCACTGAGGGCTCGCTCATTAACCCTCAAACTGATGCGATGGTTTACCTCTCTGGAGGGCTTGATAACAAACTTAAGCTATCAGTCATCAACACCAGTGGAGTGACGGTGTTCAACAACACCACAGATTTTATTCGAGTTTCTGACAGGTTAAGCTTTTCTGGACGAGAATTTTACGGAAAATCAATAACTATCCCCAAATTGATGGATGGTTTGTATAGCCTTAAAATCGAAACGATTAACAGTTCTGGTACAACAATTGATCAGTATACAAAGGTTGTTGAAGTTGATACTGAGGGACCTATCATTGGAGACTGGTATGGAAATGGTACAGGCAATTATGGTGCCGAAACAGGGTCGAATGAAATTTGGTGGCTAAATACACAAAACTCCGGCGAAGAATCGAAAATTTGGATAACGGATGTAAAAGGTGCGGTTTCAGGTTCTGTCATTGTACAAAAACTAAATTCCGATTCCATCGTATTAACAAGACCCATGGTCATAGACCAAGCAGCATTCAAAGCTGTGATAAATGCACAAACAGACTTATCAAATATATTACCGTCAAATAACGCTTCTGAACCATATTCAATGCAGGCTCAGCTATATGATGCCGCAGGTAACATCACTCGTTCAACTGTCAAAACATTCTATTACGACAACTATGGTGGGGCTCCATCTTCTCCTTTTGCAGTCTTCGACCCGGATGCAAACTTGGCTGAAAGTGTATCTAGTTCATTTGTAGGTTTTGTAGCTTATACGCCAGGCATGACAGTCAAAACCAACCCCGTTCGATTGTTATATAGAGTACCAGTAGATAACGTTCGAGACGCTGGAGTGAAAGGGGGGCTTGCTCTCGCGAACTCAGTGGGAGCGACAAATGTTATAATTAATGGTGAATACGGTTATTTTGATATGACAGCGCCATTTGGATATAACAGCGCAAACCAAATTAAGTGGGTTGACTTTGGTCGATGGATGGCAGGCACTATCCAATACAATTTGTCATTGTCTGAAACTGCTTCAAAATCCCCAGTGTTGACGTCAGCAACATTTTTGTTAAATGACGTTCGAATGCCTATTACGACAGGGATCAAGCATCATAATTCGATTTTGCCAGCTACAATGACTGATTTTGAGCTTCGGGTGCAGCCGCGGGATTACGTGCAACGCGCAAGTTTTCGTGGATATTCTTGCGACATTCCAGCAGGTGAGTCAATTTGTAGCTTAACGGGTTTAACATATGAGATGACCAAAGGTGGATATGGCTATTTGCACGATGCTATCGGTGTTGTGTCAGTGGGCCTGCCGATGGGAACACTTTACGCGAATTACAGCTACGGCGAATCAACCTATAACGATGCTCAATACCCGCAAATGACCAGTTATAAAGTTGATACGACAACTAACACTCTTACTGCATTTGTTTATCTACCGGGTGCAGGCAGTTGGTTTGAAAGGTTAGTCATGAAGGCCGCTAGAATTAAATATGGTACAAAATATTTAAACCCTATTAGTTCAATTCGCAACGGTGTTAATTGGGAATACGTCTTTAACTTAAACTCTCTGCCGACTGGAAACCATTCACTAGAATTAGAGATGGTCGAGAATCACGGGCCTACCACTGTGTCCCCGCTTCAAACATTCAAAATAGAAAACGCCGCACCAACAATAAGCATTACCAATTCCGGTAGTGCAGTATTCAATGACATTGTCGGGCTAGATGACTTGGTAGTGTCCATTGCAGATGAATCAAGCTACACCATCGATAGTGTTATTATCTCCGGCGGCTCAGCTAACGACACGGTTTATTTGGCCACTGTAAGTAAAGGCAATAACGTGTATTCATTGCAATATCCAAGGCTTTTCCCATCACTTACATCCGGTGAGATTTATACTTTAACGGTGAAAGCTACCGACGTTTTTGGCAACCAAGGCGTTAGTAGCAAGAGCTTTACTTATCAGCCGCCTAACATAGTAAATGTAGGCTCATTAACAACTCTTGCAGTATCTAAGGATTTAGCTAGCTCTGTAGACAATCCTGTCAGTGAAGTCGTCATTAATGATCTGAGAACAGTTGAAAGCCAGCTCGCTTCGGGACCGCAAGATGCTTTATTTACGTTACGCACTGATGCTGAAATAAGTGTTCAAGTACTTGGTCAAGTAGTAAAGCCTGGTCAAACGGTAACGCTAAACCCTGTTGCCAAATCGGGAGTGGTTAAATTTTCGGTGTATCCCGCTGTGAGTGGTCAAAAAGGAAAGGCGCAGTTTTTATTTGAAATATTAGAAGTGAAGAGCAGTATCTAAAACTTTGATTGACTTAAAATACTGAAATACGGATTGCGCAGAAGTTTTTTGAAAAGGCAGTACACCGATGTGGTCACTGCCATTTCAGTACTGAAGGATCCCCTCATAAATCAGCCATAGCATAGCCATATTTGAGCAACTGATTGGCGAATAATACCCAGGCCGCCAGCAATTCTTTCTCCGTGATTTGATAATCAGGCCGCCTGAGTACCTCCAATCCCAAGCGAATCGTTGAGAGTACCGTTCGATGCCCAATGGTATTGGCCTGAAAATGCTTATCCCAGCCCTGTTGCTGTGCGTGTAAACCAACTAGCCACAACAGGCATTGAACCATC